>JAGGSN010000101.1 GCA_021159005.1 Candidatus Zixiibacteriota bacterium
AGAGATTGGTCATGCCGATACCTCCTGCCTGCCGGCGCCCGCCTGTCGGCGGACAGGCATGAAATATTATGCAAAGCAAAAAGTAGAATAGCGATGTTTGCTGGAGTTTTCCAATGTCTTGTTGTTCTATGGGTTGCGAATCAAGCAAGTTTCGCTTGTTGGATAATATTTAAAGAATTCTATGAAAAAGGCCGGACAGTAGTGTATCATAAAGTAGTTTTATTCCATGATTAATGCTGGCTATATAAGTATTGAATCAATCCCTTTTATATAGGGGAAATCCCATAATTATTGTTAATTTTAGAACTTAAGCAGACAGTTTAGAGTTTTAATAAATGTATTGAGGTTCAACGTGATATGGCAGCGCTCCTCTGTTTTGAAACATTGAAACATTAACCGGAATAGATGTTGCATTTTGGACTGGAGGTTCTAATGAAATCTTAAAAACTTTAAGCAGAAACGGATTTTGCCGATAGAATTTATAGAGTTATTTGACAATGTAAGTTTTTTCGGAAAATCCGGAGAGGAGCCGTAATGGCTAAAAAACCTAAACCGGAATATAAAATGCCCGAAAAAACGTGTTGGCATCTATACAGCTTACAGGCTTTAAATGCGGAGAAATTTATTAAGGTTGTGGCAAAGATACTGAAACGTGAGCACTTATTAATAAAATAACCTTGACAATCTGACTTGCTTGTAATAAATTTGCCCAGCTATTTTTACAGGAGGAGTAGTAGATGTCGCGAGCTGAATTTTCGGTAATTATCGTGCCTGATGATACAGGCAAGGTAATTGAAAAAAGAATTTCTAAATGGAAAGTTAAGGTTTTATTAGTTGCTTTGTGTGTTTTCTTTATATGCTCAGCCTTTTTTGCCTATGGATATATAAAATCTGATATCGACCAATATAGATTGGTTTCATTGGAAGATGAAAACCAATATCTTGAATCCGAACTTGCAAATGTTCGAGAATCCGTAGAATTAATGAAGGGGCAAATTGCTAATGTTATCCGGAAAGATGATAATATTAGATTATCTTTTGATCTTCCTATAATCGATCCATCTATTCGCGAGGTTGGTATCGGCGGACCTGATTTCAGTTCTGTCGAGTTTAATTCTCCAGCCGCAAAAAATCTTTCTTTACTTGAAAAAGATATAAACAAAATTTCCAGGCAAATCGATTTTGAAAATGTTTCATTTGATGATGTATACGAAAAGATTAAAGGCAAAAAAGATGTTCTCGACCATACTCCATCTATTATGCCCACTAATGGTTACATAACATCCGGTATGGGTGTTCGCAAAGATCCTTTTACCGGTTTATTAACTATGCATAAAGGCATTGATATTGGCGCTCGCAAGGGAACTCATGTTTATGCCCCGGCTGATGGCGTTATTCTCAAGTGCGGCTGGGATAAGGGAATGGGAAATTTCATTATTATCGATCACGGCTACAATTTAAAAACCTATTACGGACACCTTGAAATAATTAAAGTCCGAAACGGACAACATGTTAATAGAATGGATTTGATTGGCAATATAGGCTCTACGGGCAGGTCAACCGGCCCTCACCTTCATTATGAGGTTAGAAAATATGGCCGCCCAATCAACCCAAAAGATTTCTTTGTAAAATCTATTATTTTTAAATCATAATAGAATCATAAATAACTAACTGCAAAGCCCCGACAATTTCGGGGCTTTTTTTAGGTAAAGCTACTAATTGGAAATAATATGACAGCGATTATAACAAATGCCCTGATTTCAGCCTGTCTGGTTGGTTTGCGATGTCGGTATGATGGCAGAACAAAAACGCTGCCAAATCTGGCTGAATACGAAAATAAATATAACCTAACGCCCGTTTGCCCCGAAATCGAGGGCGGCCTTGATGTGCCCCGCCCCAAGTCGTGGATTGAAAATGGTTCGGGGAAAGATGTTTTGGATGGGAATACAATTGTTGTTAATGAAAATGGCCAAGATGTTTCGCTTAGTTATCTTGATGGCGCTAAGAAGGTTTTGGAATTAGCAAGGAGTAAAGATGCCAGGGTGGCTATCCTTAAATCTAAAAGCCCCGCCTGCGGCTGCGGACAGGTATATAATGCAGACAAACTCGTAAATGGTAATGGTGTAACCGCCGAATTATTGATGAGTCATGGAATCAAGGTTATTGCGGTTTGAGTTATGCTTATAATCAACGACATTCCAATTAGAAAATTTTAATCAATAATTCAACTAAAAAATCCGGGTATAAAAAAGTTGGAACTATTTATAATCGCAATCATATAAGAGTATGTAAGCAAGATAAGATAAGCATTTAAAAGTTTCTGAATGGAAACCAGGAACTAATTGCAGCAAGCAACTCTCCAACATCTCAGTACTCTTGACCGCATCACAACAAAAGTGATGCGGTTTAATAATTTAAGACTTTGCCAAAATTAGCTCGAATTATTTATAAAACCCATTTTGTCAATAGAAGTCAGTTTTTAATCTATGGATAATAATATGGAATAAACAATTAAGAATATAGGGTGTTTTTACGCTGTTAAAAGTTGCTTTGTATTGCCGGAAGTTACTTCCGACAATTCTGGTAATACTTGTACAGTTGGTATAAAAATATTGAATACACAGGAACTAAATTCAACGTTTGCATGTATAACATATTAATGGAATAAATGAAGAACCTTAAATAATTGCAGTAAAGCTGTAAGACAAAAGAAGACAGTAGCAATTTAAACACCTCACCATCAACTCAGCTAATGCCGTACTATTCGAGAGGATAGTGCGGTTTTAGTTAGTATTATAATCCTTTAATAATCGTCTATTATCTGACGGCTGATAATATTATAAGCATGACAATAATTGAAATCTATATTTCACTACTGTCCGGCCTTTTGTCCGCCTTAGGTGAATGCTATAGTGATGTCATTCTCACACTGCCCGCGTCATTCCCACACTGCCCGCGTCATTCCCACACTGCCCGCGTCA
>JAGGSN010000102.1 GCA_021159005.1 Candidatus Zixiibacteriota bacterium
TCGGCATGACCAATCTCTGGATTCCCAATCAAGTTGGGAATGACGCGGGTAGTGTGGGAATGACGCGGGCAGTGTGGGAATGACATCATTATAGCATCCGCCTAAGACGGACAAAAGGCCTGACAGTAGTGATAATTCTATAAATATTACTTGACATCAAACCATATTAATTGAATATTACTCCATAATTGCATTGTAATGCTTTTTTCATCTTTGGACTTGCATTAAAAAACGATTAATTTGCCGGAGGTCCCTATGTTAAAACGAATTATTTTCTTTGGGGTGTTTTGTGTGTTTTTTTGCATGACAGCTAATACGCTTATAGCTGCAGGCTGGGTTTATCCTAAGCCTCATAACATAAAGGATACTACAACTGTTAGCTCAATGCTCTGGAAAGAAATCTGGCTGATAAATTATGATTCTCTCAATTCAGTTCATATTGATTCCGTAGAAACTTCTGATTATTGGATTACAACTTATACGGATATGCCGGGAGTGATTGACACTACTATCAATCCCTTGGATAGCATCAAAATGATAGCCGAATTCGATATGAGCGGTTTTTTTGATGAAATAGTCTCAGCCGAGATAATCATTCATTCAAACGGCTTCGATACCACAACTACCATTAACTGCCTGCTTACTGTAACAAATAGCTCAGCCGAAGGCGCTAAAATTTCAATATCACCGCCGCATTTGGATATCTGGATCGAACCGGGTGTTCTTGGTGAGGTTTCGTTTATGGTTTATAACACCGGAGATTTACCGTTGAATATCTTTGATGTTGCTACCGGAGCTTTTTGGCTTATTCCGGTTACTACAACTGGTATGGTAACGACAGTAGCCCCTCTTGAAATTACTATCACGGTTCACACCTCAGTCTTTGAAGATACCGTTGTCAATACTTTTATAGATATTCATAGCGATGCTGTCGATTTTCCGGTCATTAGCCTGCCTGTCAATTTATTTGTAAATATGGATAACGTCGGCGGGCAATATCATTACGGCGATGTCAATTATGACGGCTGGTGCAATGAAGCTGATTTGGATTACCTTATAGATTATTTATGGGGGGTGTCTAACTATCCGTGCTGGCCTGCCTCTGATATGAATGGCGATGGTTATGTTCTTGCAACAGATGCAACCTACTTGACTAATTTTCTCCGAGGCGACGGACCAGCCCCTGTAAATGCCTGTGATTCTGTTACCAACTTTCCGATGCATGGACCGGATCGGCAGGTATACATGCCGGCATCATCGGGCAGCCGCGGCGAATGGGTTACCGTTCCTGTTTATGTCCAAGCCTGGGAATATTATTTTCCGCATATCTCATTCAATAGCCAGTACATGCTATTTGATTCTGTTGAAATCGAGGATGTTGGCTTTGGTTTTTCGCCGTACGCATCTATAATACCTGGCGAACCCCCCTATAATGAGACGATAGAAATTTCTGATAATTTCCATCCTGATTCCCCATTCAGCTTCCCCGAATTAACACATATTTATAATCTTCGCCTGCATGTTTTCGATGATGCACATATAATTCTGCACCAACTATTCGCTTCAACATTTATGGCCGATAGGGGAATAACTACGTTTATTAAAGGTGACGATTATTCCCTTAATGCGCCGATGTTTAACGGTCTTCTTTTTACCGTAAAACCGAAAATATCCTTAGACAATATATCGGGTATCCCAAATGTCGCTTATATTAATGGCACCCGCAATTTCAGCTTGTCCTTAGATATAACCAGCGATGCTGATGTCGCCTGCGATATGCATATCTTCATTCAGGATATTGCCAGCGAAAATATTGTCTATGCCGATACGATTCCTCAAATGCTAAGCAGAGGAACCAATACTTACTTTTTTACTATAGATTGGCTAGCTGCATCAGCCGGAAATTATCGAGCCGGCGCAGAGGTATTGGCTGATCTTGACGACCCAAAAAATAATGCAATTGGCAAGAATATCCGTATCACAGACGATATTTATCACGGCATACCGCCGGTTGAAGATTTCGGCGGCGCCGGACTGGGCTTAAACTATTCTCCCGGCAAGCCTGATTTTGTTGCCGATCTGCCTAATATGTTTACTAAGAACAATAATGATGATGAAAACGACCCTGAATGGGATATTGATACTTTACATAGTTCTGATACAAATGATAATAATTGCGTGCATATGCCGGGTAATAATTATTTTGGTCCGCATGATGACTGGCTTATATTTGGACCTCTCACTGGTGTTGAGATGACTAATCCTGCTATCCGGTTCAAGGAATTGGAACAAGATTGGTATTCTAGTCCGGATAATCGACATGAATTTTATGTTATGCACAAAAGCGATTTCGATATTGAAACCGCCCTCGAAGATGGCGCCATTGATTTTCACACCCCCTCAAATCATGATATAGGGATGTGGGAGCCATATACCATTTTCCTTCCAGGAAGTCTTGAGCTTGATGATACGACTTACTTCGCTTGGAGATATATAGGGTCCAATAACAGAACCCCGGGCACGTTCGATATATGGCGAGTCGATTATATTGAGTGGTTTGATAGCCAGGCCGGCGATACTTATGAGTACCTGCCGGGCGATGTTAATATGCATCTGGGCACCTGGCCGCCGGTTATTTGGGGCTCTGATGTTACCTACCTGGTTAATTATTTTACAGGCAAGATCACAAGCGTCCCTTGCTTTCTGGATGGTTTCTGGGCATCCGCCGATGTCAATGGCTATTGCGATCTTACCGGCGGTGATGTTACGCGGTTAGTAAATTATTTCAAAGGTACCGGAAATATCGAATTCTGTATCGATTTTTATCCGGCCTGGCCGGTTCCCGACAGTCTGCCGCCTACTGAACCAGATGGCTGGCCGAATTGTGATTGAGGATTTATTGCTGATTTAATAGCCTGTTGAAATATTGGTCTTTCAACCGGGTAGAATAGTATCCGGCCTAAATAAAAGTAGTTCTTCGAATAAAGGAAGTAAATTTTAGTAAGATAGATAAAAAAACTGATTCTAATGCCTTTTATTAATGAAAATGGAGGAAAGATGAAAAACTTTATAAGGATATCGCTATTACCATTAATATTATTTGCTTTCAGCCCGCTTATATTAGCTGATACAACCGATATTTCAGGTGAAGTATTTGGTTTATGGGATTCAAGACACTCCCAGTATAGTATCACCGGAGATATCTGGGTTCCCGAAGACAGTACTCTAATAATTATGGGTGATCCCGATAATGCTGTAGAAATATTTTTTGATGGGTTATATGAATTTAGGGTGGAAAAAGGGGCTGTTTTAAGAATCAATATCGATGAGCTTAACGACACAGCCGCTAATAGTGTTGCTTTAAATTCATTCAGCTCGAGTGCTCCATGGAAGGGTTTAAGATTTAATAAAGCGGCTTCTAATTGTGTGATTTACAACACCTCAATCAGATATGCTAATAATTCAGCTATCGATATAGACTCTACCGACCTAACTATCAGTAAATGCAGTTTTAAATATAATGAAGGTGGTTACAGCACAAATGGGGGAGGGATTTACAGCCAGTATTCTGATATAACAATTACTGATTGTTTATTCGATAAAAATATTGCGGCTATAGGCGGCGGCTTATATTGCTATGATGGCGATATTGAAATATCAAATAATATATTCTACAACAATACTGCTTTGATCGGCAACGGCGGCGGAATATTTTTGAGACATGCTCAGACTGGCCAATTCAATAATAATCTGTTGCTTAGAAATCTGGCTCAGCTATTCGGCGGCGGCATAGCGTTTTCGGATACGAGTCTTATTACCATCGAAAACAATACATTTTATGGGAACATAGGCTCTTTGGGCGGTGGTATTCTATCAGCTTATCGCTCACAACCTACGTTAATCAATAATATACTCTGGAAAGATTCATCTCAAACCTCCGGCCCTGATAATTACCCCGAAATCCATGTTGCCTATAATGGACAAAATCCGATAGTGCAATATTGTAATGTAAAGGACACCTTAGGCTATCTAGACAGCACGAATATCTGCGAAGATCCAAAATTTATTAATGAATCAATATATTTAAATCCTGCCGATTTCAATTTAGTCTGGAGCGGCATACAAGACGATAGTTCCGATATGTCGCCATGTATCGATACGGGCGATCCCAATTATCCGAAAGATCCGGATAGCAGCCGAGTTGATATGGGAGCGTTTCCATATTTCCATCCCTTCCATCTTCTGGGTGAAATCAATACCGACACTCTGCTTGAAGCCCAATATAATCCTTATTATCTTTTAGCCGACCTAACAGTGAAAAATTGCCAACTTGAATTGGAACCGGGAGTAAGAATAGAGGCAAAATATTCCACTTACAATGACACTAACCATATCTATGGCATAACCATTGACAGCTCCGCTATTATAGCCGATGGAGAAGATTCCACTATAATATTTACACGTCATGACTCAGGCGCCAATTGGAAAGGCATCGAGTTAATTTATGCTGATTCCAACAGTATCCTCAATAATGTTCATATCGAAAATGCCGATTCAACCGCCATCAAACTAAACAACTCGGAACTAACTATTCTAAATTCAACTTTCGAGAACAATAAAGGCGTCAATGGCGGCGCTATAATGGCGTCAAATTCGGTGTTGTCCTGCAGTTTAACAACCTTTATCAGCAATGACGCTGAGCATGGCGGCGCTATTTACATCTCTGAAGGTAGTCTTAGCCTGAATAATAATGTGTTCGAAAGCGATTTATCATCAGCGAATGGCGGGGCTGTTTATTTGAGCGTTGTAGAAGATGTTGTATTCAAACGCAACGTATTCTGGAATAACTACTCGGGTTTCGATGGCGGCGCAGTTTATTGCACGACATTCGTTCATCTCGATAGAACTAAATTCACAAATAACACATATTGTCAAAATGGTGCCGACCACTGGGGCGGCGCAATTTATGGCTCTGCCAATTCGGCTTTCGATATTAAAAACAGCATTTTTTGGAACAACCTTGCGCTCGATTCGGAAACCCGTCATGTTTATATGCCGACAGACAGTATAACCGTCGGCTACTGCGATCTTAGCGTTGATATTTTGTCGCTTGATTATGATACAACCAACATCGACGATAACCCGCTGTTTGTGGATGAGGTTGAAGGCGACTTCAACCTCCTGCTTGGCTCGCCATGTATCCAGGCAGGTGATCCCAATAGCGCTTACAATGACCCGGATGACACAAGAACCGATATAGGCGCGAAATATTATCCTCAAGGAAGCGGGGAGATTTCAGGAAATATTAATGGCCATGTAACGCTTGCTGCCCCTGATACATTTAAGGTAACTGATGACGTTTACATTTCCACTGACGATACCCTGACGATAGAGCCGGGTGTAATGTTAAATTTCATGGGAAGCTATACTATATTTGTCCAGAATGATGGCGTTTTATTTTGTGAGGGCACAACAATCGCTTTGGAGGAGGATGATGATACTACCTGGGTACAGTTTACATCATTCGACACAACTACAGGTTGGAACGGCCTTGAATTTGATGATGTCAGTTATAGTATTGTAAGATTTACTTATTTCGAATATGCAAAAACTACAGCGATGAGATTAATTTCATGCGGAAGCGATGTTTTAGTCAATTCATGCAAGTTCCAATATAATTATTGCGATCCTGGCCCCGGGGCGATATTAGTCAATGGCGGTACACCCCAAATAGAGCATAATTATTTTAGTGAAAATTACAGCCAAAATAATGGCGGCGCTGTTTTGTTGACAGGCAATACAGATGCCTCTGTTATTCGCAATATTTTCTGGCAAAACGAGGCTTACAGTTTCGGCGGAGCCATAGCTATTGAAAGTTGCGCTGACAGCCTTGAATTTTTCAATAATACCATGCATGACAATGAAGCCAATACCGGTGGAGCAGTGTATGTTAATGATTGTTCTCCCTTGATTCTCAACAACATAATGTGGCAGAATATTGCCAACTATGATCCGGAAATACATGCAGATATTATCACCTACTCGCCAATTGTGGATTATTGCGTTATTACCAACGGCTGGGTTAATGGAGGCGACAGCATTATTACTCTCGACCCATTGTTTGCCGAACAAGAAAGCGGGGATTTTCAGATTACATGGGCTAACTATCCTGATGAGGATGGAACAAAATCTCCATGCATAGATGCCGGTCATCCTGATACATTATGGTTTCTTGATGAGGATTCCACTCGTATTGATATTGGCGCAACCTTTTTCGACCAGTATTCATCCCTTTATAGCTATCTTCCCGGCGATGCAAACATGCTTATTGGTCTTTGGCCGCCCAGAGCTATAGGCGCGGATGTTACTTACTTGGTTAATTATTTCAAGGGTTCAAGCAATCCCTGCCTGCTCGATGGTTTATACGCTTCTGCTGATGTCAACGGCAGCTGCAGCATTCTTGGCAGTGATGTTACCAGACTGGTAAATTATTTCAGAGGGAGCGGTATAATAGAGTATTGCAATGATTATTTGCCGGCTTGGCCAACAATTGATGATTTGCCGGCGGAAGCGCCTGCTGGTTGGCCTAATTGCGAGACGCTGATTAATCCAAATATTATCCCGACCGGCTCTTTTAAATAGTTAAAATTTCTGTTTAGGCAGAATTCCTCTGTTTATCAAGAGGCACTTGGTAGCCAGAGAGCAATAACATACCCCTAAATCCCTCTATGAAAAGGGGACTATTAGATTGCATAATCATGTAAAGTGTTAACGCGAATATTATTACCTGTTTGAGAGCAGTTAGGTTTATCCCTACTATCCCTTACCCGGACGAGAAGGTATTATATTCCCCTCTTGAAAAGGGTTAGTAAAGTTGTCAAGACAATCAGCAGCCAACAGTAGGGCAGGTCTCTCCGAGACCTGCCTATTCGGTGCATATATTTAAACTACTGCGGTGATATATTATCTCATATATCACCTAAAATAGGCAGGCCGCCTCAGGCAGCTAATAATTATTTTATTACTTAATCATACCTATTTGATATTATTAATACATCTTGTTTTATTACCAATTTCCGACTCCTGCCCTACGATACTAAAACTATTTGATATTATCGTAAATCAATAAATATTCCCCGGGTGTCCCAATTCGGAAAACAGGACGCTTTTGCTTGAGGATAATTGTTTTTAAAGTCCCTCGCCAGTGGCGGGGGATTTAGGGGTGTGTTGACGGTTGTAAAAACAATAAGACAGTTATCTAAATACTTCACTTTTTTATGAGGTTATTTTTTACCCAAATATATAATTATATCGATTCATAGCAATGCTTTATATAAAACCAATGCCATAATACAATTCCAACCTGCCGGCTGGCATGGCTGCAAAATCAGGGTTTATCATCAGTTCAATAGTATTTGATGAGGATTTATTACTGCGCTTCTAATGATTCACCTTAACCGGATATTTCCCGGAAAAACAGGCGGAGCAAAACCCCTCATCCGGCAAGGCAGACAAATTTAACATGCCGTCAATGGATAAATAGCCAAGAGAATCTACCCCAAGATGTCGTCGTATAGATTCGACTGAACGATTTGAACCTATCAATTCCTTTTTAGTAGGCATATCGATTCCATAGAAACATGGGTATTTAATTGGCGGCGATGATATTCGAGCATGAACTTCCTTAGCGCCTGCATCACGGAGCATTTTTACAAGCTTTTTGGAGGTTGTTCCCCTAACAATGGAATCATCAACAACGACAACTTTTTTATTAGACAGCACGCCCCGAATAGGGTTGAATTTAATTTTGACATCAAGGTCGCGTATTTTTTGTTCGGGTTGGATGAAGGTTCGGCCTACATAGTGATTTCGTATCAAACCGATTTCGAAGGGGATTCCGGTTTCCTCGGAAAAACCAAGGGCAGCTGTGTTTGAACTGTCTGGGACCGAAATTACAATATCGGCATCAACGGGATGTTCAATTGCGAGCTGCCGCCCTAAGCGGCGGCGGACTTTATCGACATTCATATGAAAAATAATTGAATCAGGGCGGGAAAAATAAATATACTCGAAAATACAGAAGGCATGACGTCGTTTTGGCAATGACCGATACGATTTTACCCCTCCCCCGTTGGCAATTACTATTTCTCCGGGTTCGATATCTCGAATATATTTAGCGCCAATAATGTCAAAAGCGCATGTTTCTGAGGCAATAACCCATGATTTTCGAAGTTTGCCCAGTGCTAATGGCCTAACGCCAACCGGATCACGAGCGGCTAAGAGGTTTTCGCCGGAAAGCATCACAAGCGAATAGGCACCCTTTACTTTTCTTAATGCCTCCGCTAATGCTTTTTCAGGCCGCTTTTGGTGGGATTTAGCTATCAGATGCAATATGATTTCAGAATCGGAGGTTGTGGAAAATATAGAACCATTCGATTCCATTTTACGGCGCAAGCTTTTATAATTCGTGAGATTTCCATTATGCCCTAAGGCCAGCAAACCATTTTTACATTTTATCAATAGCGGTTGAATATTAGTTGTTGATGAAGAACCGGTAGTTGAATAGCGGTTATGGCCAATAGCCATTCGACCTTTCAATTTCTTTAACCGGTCAAGTGAGGAAAATACCTCGTCAACTTTACCCATCCCGCTTTCCAAATAAATTATTTTGCCATTGCTGGCGGCAACCCCGCAGGATTCCTGTCCGCGATGTTGAAGCGCATAAAGACCTAAGTATGTTAATACCGCAGCATTTCTTGTTCCCGTAATGCCAAAGACACCGCATTTGTCAGCAATCATTAAAATTACCTCAATTGTCAAACTAATATTTCAACGAGCAATAAATATTATTGACTAAAGCATATTTGTCAAGTATATTACTAAATAAATAGCTTCTTATTAATAATAGATTGTAGAAATTTAGTTAAGCTTTTTATGGATAAGTATAAAATTTACAACTTAATCGATACTCTTCAGGAGTTACCCAGAACCCCGCCGGATAATCTTGCCAAAAGAGTTATTGATGGAATTAATGCTTTTTTCCAGCCTACAGCGGCGATGGTTAAAATAGTTTTCCCTGATAAAAGAATTTTTCAACATTCGATAGGAGATATATCAAACCAAGAGTTATTAAAGCATTATGAAAAGCAGATGTCCGGCCTTGATGTTAATTCAGCTCAATTCGTAATCGAGAAGGAACCGCCACAAGTCATTTCTGTGGTTGGCTTAAAGCGTTTGGATGATTTTAGCGGCGGCATTTCGGTTATGGTAGATGACTTCAATCCCTTTAAGCATATCCTAAGGCAAGTTATTGAGCTTTTTATAAACAATATCAGTTTAGCGCTTACAATGCAGTCATTGGAACGTAAAATAGAACTTGATAAGCTTTTAGTTCCGGTTTATGCTGATATTAAACGCTTTGAAATTGAATATATTCTTGCATATTATGAAAACAATCCTCAGTCAGCTATATTAATCGGGGCGGGTGGTCATCAGCAATTCATTCTACCGAAACAGCTTCCACAAATGATTACCGTCGATTCGGGGCATGTTTCCCCAGAGCATAAAAAAGGAATTTGCGATCTTCTGCCATCAAATCTGAAATTTAGAAACATCGACTGGGATAGTTTTACCGTGGGCGGGAGTTCAATAAAAGCGTTATTTGCCGGCAATTTCAAAAATCGGCAAATAATATTTTCCAAATTCAGAAGCTTAATCTCGGATATTGATTTTCCAACAAGCTATCATGAAACAATAGAAGCATTTAAGCTATTAAAAAAAGACCACACATTAATTGTCAAAGGTGAAAAAATAGCGGCAATATTAGAGACGGCAGTAGCAATCAACCATGAAATTAATAACCCGCTAACAGCAATACTTGGTAATGCGCAGCTGCTATTATTGCATCATGAAAACATGCCGAAGGAAATTAAATCGAAAATTGATATTATTGAAAAAAGCGCCTTTCGAATCCGCAGCGTTACTCAAAAATTAATGGCAGTAATTGAACCTATAACTACAAGCTATTCAGATAATTTAGACATGTTGGATATAGATAAAAGCATAGACCGAATAGATCAAGATGCCGAATAATCGCTAAATAATTATTTTTACCGATATTATGTAATAATAAAAAATATGAACAATCCTAAGATTAAACCGGTCTTTGCCTTCCATCACAAAACAATAATTTAACATATTGTATGCCAATGCATTACAAGAATGCTGCTAATCGCCTGAAAAAATATATTCGGATAAATTCAGAGGAATCAAGCGGCATTACTTATTCATACTAATATCTAAATAGCCGAGCATATTTACTCTAAGTGTAACTGGTTTTTGTGGTTACATTATATTAAAGGATTTTCCCTTGGGTGATATCTACAATTCAATAGTCATATATTTAATGCTTGACAATTTTATATTTATTTTTATACTAATTATGTGAGTAATTCTGAGAAATAATTAACCTTATGATAATAAAATAAGAAGTAATACTTAAATATTTTTGGAGGTAAGTTTAAAATGCCAAAGAAGTACTTAGTAGTAATGTTAGCCAGTATGGTAGTTTTAACTCTGGCAGCATTTTCTAACACGAGTCATGCCCAGGATACCAGAGATAGCGTTTTCCTCTGGTATGGTAATGTTGATAGTTCACCGCTGTATACCAGTATTGATGATACTCTTCGTTTTGGTATCTCATTTGCTTGCAGCTCTGATGTTTGGGTTGCAGATTGTCATTTTTGCATCGGCGCTTTAGATCAATATATCGACTCGATGTTATTTCAGACTCATGCCGTGTATTTCTATCCCTTTACAGCCTGGCAGGTAGCGGAATTTACACCTGTCTATCATGAGGCTCCGGAAATGCCAGAGGGCGTGTCGAGTCAATCATTTATTGGATTTGCTACATACAATGAACCGGCACCATGGCTTCATTTCACATTTCCGCATTTAGTATTGACTTGTGCGGTAACCACCGCAGATGATGTTGCCAATATAGGTGATGAAGTTTACGCAATTAATGATCAAGGCCGAAATCCATTCCAGGGACCTTCTAATGCCGGTGATACTAATGGCGGCGCCGGTTATCAGGTTTTCGAATATTATAGCGAGGTCTATTTCTTGGGCGGAGGCCATGTTGAGGGACATATTACAAACTTTTCCGGAGACCCGATAGAGGACGCTACTATTACCGATAGCGAAACCGATAAAGCAGCATATTCGGATGACGAAGGTTTTTATCGCATAGGACTTTATCCTGGCGTTCATGATCTCACATATTCTCATCCGTTTGCCGCTGAGGATACTACAGTGGCCGGTATTACAATTGTTGAGAATGAGGACCAAACAATTGATATAATCTTTCATCAATTGGGCAGCATTTCCGGCACTGTTAACGACAACGATGCTCAACCGGTTGAAGGAATTGTTGTTCAACTAATTAACGAGACATACGACACAACTGATGCTAATGGCTGCTACGAATTTCTCGGCCTGCAGCCCGACTCCTATGATATTGCTTTTTCGCACTCTGATTATAGAGACACCACTATAACGGGAGTTTCTGTATTATACGACCAAACCACCACGGCTGATGTGGTTATTCACATGCTTGGAGCGATTTCCGGCTTGATTAAAGATACTCATAATCAGAATATTAATGGCGCAATTGTAACTTTTGATGGCAGTGTGGATACAACCGGCACTAACGGCGCTTATTCGTTTGACCGTATTGATGCCGGAACATACAACATGACCGTAACACATGACGGTTTTGTTGACACAACGGTTGCAGGAATAGTTATTAATCTCGATGATGCTGTTGAATTAACTGTTGAAATGAGACGCTATGGTGGAATTGCCGGTATTGCCTTTGATAACATAACCAGCATTCCCATTCAAGGCGTTATAGTAGTTTTAAACACTGGTGCCGTAGATACTACTGACGGAGCTGGCTTTTATGGATTCAATCCTCTTGATAATGGAACATATGAGGTTACTTTATCGCATGATGATTATGATGATACTACTATATCCGACATTGAAGTTGTTTATGATACTATTACTCACGTTACCGTAGGAATGGATCCGCATTTAGGCATAGGTGATGATAAAGCTAGTATTCCCGAAGAGTATTCTCTTAACCAAAACTATCCCAATCCGTTTAACGCCAACACTAATATCAAGTATGGCTTACCGGAAGATGCCTATGTAACTATCGCTATCTATGACCTGCTTGGCCGTCATGTTGAAACTTTAGTTAATACCCATCTGCAAGCCGGTTATCATCAGGTTACCTGGAATGCTAATAAAGTTACTTCCGGAGCTTATTTCTATACTATAAATGCTAATGATTTCAGCCAGAAAAAGACTTTGATGCTTGTTAAATAGCATTGTCTTGCTTAAGATAATCAAAGCCCGTCTTTATGGCGGGCTTTTTTTTGGGATTAATTTGAGTAGTGGGAAAAGTGGATATATCGCTGTCATTCTATCAAGCGGAGGTCGGGTAAAAGTTGGTGCACGGGGACATACACCAATCACGGGCAGGATGCCTGCATCATGTGGGCGGCAGACTTTCTCGTCTGCCCTTTAGCTGCTTTGCAGCAGACGAGTTCGCCTAAGGGACATCTGCCAGCCATAATGTACACCATCCACGGAAAAGAGGGCTTATGCAATAAGCCCCTACGCGCAATAGCAATATGCTATTCCTCAGGATGGAGTCAACCTAAGGCGGACGACATCCTGAGGACACCCATCGTCAAGACCGCAAGTCCACCTCAGGTGGATTGACCTACTATGGACGGTTAAAGCGAAATTTATCTCAGCAAAAGCATCTTTTGGGTTTGCTTATCATCGCCGGTTTGAAGCTTATAGAAATAAACACCCGATGGCTGATTATCTGCCTGCCATACAGCCTGATGGCTTCCCGGCGGCATCACGCAATTGACAAGGGTTTCGACTTTCCTGCCAAGCATATCGTAAATCGTTAATGTTGCTTTGCCGGTATAGGCAATATTGTAATCGATTACCGTACGAGAATTAAACGGGTTGGGGTAGTTCGACAGGCTCAGTCGGGCAGGCAGAGGGCTGTTGTTGGATGCGATGCCGGTGCCGGTGCGGGTGATTGACCAGACTGACCGCATGGAAGAGGCAAAGAAAAGAGTTGTAGTATCGCCAAGCGCAAACATTATCTCCCCCACGCCGTCGGTTGTATCCATGCCGACATTGAACGATTCCCAGTTCTGACCGCCATTGTGTGATTGGAAAATGCCGTAATGATTGGAAGCGGCAAACATGTTTTGCGGATTTAAGGGATTTATAGTAATGCCGGATACAACAGGAATATCAGGATCCAAAGGTAAATCATTGCTAATATCTACCCAGCTATCACCGCCATCCGTTGTCTCAAAAATGCTAACATCACCCTCTGCAACAAAAATATTATTCGGATCGTCAGGGTGAAACTCGATATCGTTAATATACCAGCCATCAGTTATCGGCAATCTTGATGTTTGTTGCCAGGAGTTGCCTTTGTCTGATGATATAAAGACTCTATTATATGTATCTCCAACTGCTATATAATTCGGATCGGCAGAAGACACCTCAATTGAATTAAAGCTGGAATAAGCCGGTAAGCCGTTTTCGCATCGAAACCAGGACTCGCCTATATCATCAGAATAAAAAAGCCCACTAGTAGAGCAGAGAAAAATCCTTCTATACAAACCATCAAAATATGCAATTCGAATTGTTCTATATCTTATTTCTCCGGGTAAACCGTTATTAAGAAAGTTCCAGGTTTCGCCATAATCTGTGGATCGAAAAATACCGCAGTCATCTACGGGCGGCCAAATAGTATGACCAGTGGATAAATATACATTCTCCGGAAGATACTTATCATAAGCGACTGCATAAATCCACCGATGACCTATATCCCCCATATTAACATAATCCCATGATTGACTGCTATCCGTAGTCTTTAAAAAACCATTTAAAGCGGCAACATAAGCCGATGATGAGTTATGATAATCTAAAGCTAAACTAATAATCCCTAATGAGCATATGTTATTACTAATCTTTTGCCAACTCTCGCCGCTATTCGTACTTCTATAAATACCATCATAGTAGGTTCCAATATAAATTGTACCGCTGGAACTATCAATTTCAATAGTGGTAATTTGCTTGAAATTTAGCCCATTGTTTATACTTTGCCAGTTGTTTCCACCATCTGTGCTTTTAAAAACGCCATCTCGAAATGATGCAGCGTAAATTTCATTTCGGTCACAATGTGAAACTTTAACAGACGTGATAGTCGGATAGCTTAATGGTCTTGGTGCGATATCGAACCAGTGTTGTCCGCCATTTGTAGATTTCCATAAACAACTACTGTCGCTTGGTAATACGGTATTATCTAATGCAAGATAAATAGTATTAGTATTAAACGGGTCAATAGAGATATCCATACCAAAACCTGTTGAATTAATATTGTTATGAATATTGATCCAGGTACTCCCTCTATCAGTGCTTTTCCAAATACCTTCACCATGCTCTAAAGAATTCGCAACAAGCAAATAGATAATATCCGGATCATCCGGGTCAACTGCAAGTGCATGTATTCCTGAATTGTAGGAAATACCTTCTATTCTAAACCAGTTTTGACCGCTATCCGTGGACATCCAAGGGTCAATAAAACCTGCAAATAGCAGATTAGTTTCAACGGGATGAATCATTAAAGCTCGTATTTCATTATGAGGACGAGGTGGAGTAAGAAATGTCCAACTTACACCCGCATCTGAACTTTTAAACATGCCATCGGTGCATGCTATATAAATGGTATCGGGCGCAAAAGGATGTATTGCAATAACGCGCATGCAAGAGAATATATTTCCGTTATCAAGGTGGTTCCAGCTTTCGCCGCCATTCGTTGTCTTATAAATGCCGTTTTCAACTGTGCCTATATATATGATTTGATTATCGAAAGGATGAATGGCTATTGTTTTAACGCTTGAGCCATAAGGACCGTTTGTCGACCAACTGTTTTCATCGGAATAACCATTTGTAAATAATATTCCGATAAACAAGGTGACCAACAGCCAATTTCTTATGATTTCTTTTTTCATATAACAACAATCCCAGCCTTTTACCCAAGATAAATTATAAGCACTTGATTACGCTCAATCCTCAGGTGATAATATCTTTAGCAATTATTCTATTGTAATAGTAATAAAGCAAATCAATGTGGAAATGTCAAGAGAATTTTGATCAGATTGCAGTCAATTGAATGTCGAGCAGAAGTTGGTGCACGAGGACGTACACCAACCACAATGAGGAATCTGTCAGAAGTAACTTCTGACAGCACGTTTTGTCGGGTAAAAGTTGGTGCACGGGGACGTACACCATCCACGAATCGCAGACAGGGTGTCCATGTGGGCGGCATTCGCTCTTAGGCGAACTCGTCTGCCCTTTAGCTGCTTTGCAGCAGACAAGTTCGGCAAGCTGCCGGATTGACCAATGGCTGCTATGCGTAATAGTATATTTTATATTCTATAAAAAGCTGAGATGCCATTCGGCTTCTTATTTGTGATACGGCATGCCCTTGACAATACTAATCACCCTATACAACTGCTCGGTAAACATCACAACCGCAAGCTGACGCGGGAAAGTCATATCGGAAAGGGACAATCTCATATCGGCGAATTTCTGTATCTGCTCGGATATCCCGATTGCGCCGCCAATGACGAAATGAAGGGTAACATCAGACCGCGAACAGTATTCCTCAACAAACTTGGCAAAATACTTGGACTTGAGTTTCCTGCCATGTCTATCGAGAATAACCAAATAATCTCCAACCTTAACATTATCGATTATCCGTTCTCCCTCACGGCGCAATACCTCTTTTTCGTTTTTCCCCTCAGCCAGCTTTTCCTCTTTGATAAACTTTATCTCAAGGTCGCAATATTTACTGGCGAGTTTTCTATAATGCTCAACCCATTCTTTGGCGAACTTATCACGCATTTTCCCGACAATTGTAAGTTTAATTTTAGTCATCGTTCAATAAATTTAATGTAAACCTTTCTATTTCTTGGTCCATCAAAATCGCAAAAAAATATTGCTTGCCAAGTACCAAGGATTAAATTCCCTTTATCTGCTATTACACTAACTGAATTTCCAATCAGACTGCTTTTAATATGTGAATCAGAATTGCCCTCCATGTGTTTGAAACCATCGTTTTGGGGTATAAGTTCCTTGAGATAATCCAGTATATCGCTTTTTACCGATGGGTCTGCTCCCTCGTTAATCGTAACGGCGGCGGTAGTATGAGGCACATATATATAAACCATTCCCGAAAAGCCATCCGGGATATTACCTCTAACATCACCGGTGATATCAACCATCTGGTTTCTGGCATTCGTTTTTACGCTTATCTCTATCATTGTTCCACCATCGCCTTGGCAAATTGTTCGGGGTCGAATTCTTCTATGTCGTCTTTACTCTCGCCAACGCCGATATAACGAACCGGAATCTTATATTTCTCGGAGATTGCGACAACCGCTCCGCCTTTAGAGGTGCCGTCAAGTTTGGCTAACACCAGCCCTGTTAAACTAACCGCCTCGTTAAAAAGCTCAACCTGTGAGAAGCTATTTTGCCCGATGGAGGCATCCAGCACAAGCCATATTTCATGAGGCGCGTCGGGCATAGCTTTGTTTATTACGCGCCTGATTTTCTTAAGTTCCTCCATCAAATTAACTCGCGTCTGAAGCCTTCCGGCAGTATCTATCAAAACATAATCGGCTTTCCTGGCGAGTCCTGCTTTAACTGCATCAAAAGCCACCGCCGCCGGGTCTGCCCCTTCATAGGATTTTATAATCTGAGCACCGGTATTTTCAGCCCAAATTCCAAGCTGTTCAACTGCCGCTGCCCTGAAAGTATCGGATGCTGCTAAGATAACTTTTTTATTGTCGTTTATCAAACTGCAGGCTAATTTGCCGATTGAGGTAGTTTTTCCGGTACCGTTAACACCGACAAACATAATAACGGATGGCTTGTTTTCATTGGCAGACTTTGTAGGAATTTCCAAGTTGACGCGCTGATAAATTTCTTCTCTTAATATGTCAATTGGGTCGCTGTTTTTACTTTTTCGCAGATTTTCGATAATAGCCGCTGAAGGTCCCGGCCCGATATCGGCGGCGATTAAGCTTTCTTCGAGTTCTTCCAAAAGCTCCTCGTCAATTTTTCTGCCAAACAGATTTCCTAATTTGCCGAAAATACCGTTTCGTGTTTTAGCTAAGCCTTTCTTAAACCTTTTGAACATGCTCTACCTTGCCGCCATTCAATTTAACCGAGACAATACTCGATACGCCGGGCTGTTCCATAGTAATGCCATACAATAAATCAGCCGCTTCCATAGTTTTCTTGTTGTGAGTAATCACAATGAATTGCGTATTGGAGGCAAACTTATGCAAAAGCCTTAAGAAACGGTTAACATTGGCATCATCTAAAGGGGCATCAATCTCATCCAGGATACAGAAGGGACTGGGTTTAACCATATAAATTGAAAACAGCAATGCAATCGCCGTTAAGGCCCTCTCCCCGCCCGAAAGCTGATTTACCGACACTAATTTCTTGCCTTCCGGCCGGGCGATTATTTCTATAGGCGTTTCAAGCAGGTTATTAGGATCAGTTAATCTAACATCAGCGGTACCACCCTCGAAAAGCTCCTGAAATACTTCCTTGAAGTTATCATGAATAAGTTCAAATGTTTCGGCAAATTTTTCCTCGGCAGTAGTATTTATGCGTTTGATAACATCAAGCAGCGAGGCTTTCGCATCCAATAAATCCTGATACTGTTTTTCCAGGAAATCAAAACGGTCTTTTTCGGTGTCGTATTCTTCATCAGCCAGCATATTCACAGGTCCCAATTTATCGACTACAGATTCCAGCCTCTCGATTTGGGAAGTTATTGCCTCCTCATTATAATCATCGCTTTTCTCGGCGGTAACATGAACACCGTATTCATGAAAGAAATTTTCTCTTGTATTTTTCAACCGGCCGTCCATATCAGTATGCTTTAATTCTGCCTGATGAATTCCCTCGCTGATGTTGTTTATTTTCACTCGCAGTTGTTTAAGCGATGTCTCAGCTTCAGACAGTTTTTCCACTAATTCGAGCTTCTGGTTATTTAAGCCGTCCTTATCCTCATTAATACTGTCTTTAGCCTCAAAAAGCTTGGCTATCTGCTCTTTTATGATTACTTGTTCCTCATCAAGTCTAAGCCATCTTTGCTTTTCATCATCAATCATTCTATTTTTAGCTGAGATTGTATTCTTCGCTTCTTCAATCAGTTCGACAAAACGATTGCTGTCTTCCTCAAGTTTGCGTATAAGTCCCGACAGTTCAACAGATTTTAATCTACTTTTGTTAAATTCGTCAACAGCACTGTCATAATCATTTTGAAGCGTCTGATGTATTTCGGACTTCTGCTGAATTTCGGCTGCGATTCCTTGTTTACGAGTGGTTTTATCGGTGATATTTTTTTCTATCTCAGCTTTCTGGTTGTTCAAACTTTCCAACTGCTTATCGGTTTCGGAGCTGTTGGCGGATAGTTTATCAAGCCAGCCTATGCTATCCTTAAACTCGAACTCCAACCGGGTTATATCGGAAATAATACTTTCGCGTTTTGTCAGAAGTGTTCTTTTATCTTTATTCAGGTTAGAGGCTTCCTCTTCCGTATCGGATAATGCCGATGATGATTCTTTTAGCTTTTGTCCCAACGATGATATATTTTGCTTAATAGATGCCAATTTATTTTCTAAAGATGAAAGCTCGTCTTTTCGGCCAATCAACGTTATGCTCGATTTGCCGCCCTCAATAATGCCGCGGCGATTGAAATAATTGCCCTCAAGATCAACTGCCTCATGTTTGCAATCGAATGGTATCTTCCCTGCCTCAAAAACAGCCATATTGGCAAACAAAACATTCACTACCCGACGAAGAGAATCATCGACCGTAACAAAGTCGGTGATATTACCAAGATAACCGTCAGCTTTTATATCAACGTTGTCTCCAACGGGTTCTGTAATTCCATCAAGAATTAAAAATCCAACACGTCCGCGGGCATTGGCTTTTAGATAATCGATACATCTTAAGGCATCATCCCGAGTCTGGCATATTGCAAGCTGGCTGTATTTACCCATCGCCGCTTCCACAGCTTGGTAGTATTGTTTTTCCACTGTAATCAGGTTAGCCAGCGTATCGATTACGCCGTCCGGTTTATGCATCCAGGCAAACAGCGATTTCACGCCGGAGCCGTATCCCTCATGTTCCAGCATCATCCGCGACAGCATTTCGATTTTGGCCTCGCCCGCTGATTTTTCCGCATTACCGGAGGCTATATCCTTTTTGATGTCCTCAATTTCGGCGGCTATCTCAAGATGCCGTCTCTGATTAATCTTTATTTTCTCATCAATCTCTTCAATTTCATTCTCATATTCTTTAAGTGTCTTTTTCTGCTGGTCGAGATTTTTTTGTGATGATTCTTTTTTATCTTCATACATCAGGCGGGACTGATCAATATCACGGGTGATTTCCTTCAATCGTTCGAATGAGCTATTCGCAGCATCAAGGCGAGCCTGGTCAGCGGCAATCTGATTTTCATATCGATGCAGTTCTTCCTTGACAGATTCCATATCATTTGAAGATATTTCGAGTTTTTCCCTGATGGAATCAACATGGTTTTCTTCATCGCTTAGATGGTTTTGCAATTGTGAGAGTTCGGTCGAACAATCTTTCCTTTGCACTTCGGCATTGTTTTTTTGCGTTTCAAAGGACTCGATGCGATTAGCAAGATTATCTATTTCGTTTTTCCATAATTCGACATTTTGCTTGCCCGACTTTAAACTCGATTCGATATTAGACAATTTGTTTTCGGTATGAATAGCTTTCTCGGAAAGGTCGGCAGCTATCGAGGCTTTAGCCGAAATCTGCTCATTCATATTTGAAATCTGCAGTTTGATTTCCTCGACAACTGCTTCTACTTTATCGGTCTCGGCGCTGAAGCCTGTTTTGTCTATTTGCAAACGGGAGATATTTTCATTATGGTTTTTTATTTCTTCTTCAAAATCATATATTTGCGCCGCTATGCGCGTAGTTTTGAGGCTTTGAAGTTCTTCTTTTATTTTTTTATAGCGTTTTGCTTTCGAGGCTTGACGTTTTAGCGAACGGACTTTTCGGGAAATTTCCGAGATAATATCGCTAAGACGGACAAGATCAATTTCGGTGTTCTCAAGCTTTTTTAAAGACTCTTTCTTGCGCTGTTTATATTTGCTAATACCGGCAGCCTCCTCAAACAGAAACCTGCGTTCATCGGCTTTATCGGACAGGACAGCATCAACCATGCTTTGCTGCAGGATGCTGTATGCATGAGTTCCCATTCCGGTATCGGAAAAGAGATTTACAATATCTTTTAAGCGGCAGCGTGATTTATTAATCAGGTATTCTGATTCACCCGATCTGTACAGCCTTCGAGTAATTACCAATTCGTCGTATTCAAGCGGTAAAACGCCGCGGTTGTTTTTTATAGTTAGGCTTACTTCGGCTAAATCAATCGATCGAAGCTGAGTAGTGCCATTAAAAAGGACTTCCTCGGTTTTTGAACCGCGCAGCATCGCCGACCGCTGTTCGCCTAATACCCAGCGCAATGAATCGAGGATATTAGTTTTACCGCACCCGTTAGGTCCGACTACTCCCATTATCCCCTCATCGAAATTAAGGACAGTTTTATTGGGAAATGACTTAAAGCCGTAAAGCTCAAGTTTCGATAGGAGCAATTTCCTCTCCTTCGCTATTAAAGTTGTATAGCACTTTGATAAAATTATCGTATTTCTTTTTTGGCGGTACATCCTCGCCGCCGCTTTGTATCTCCATATTATAGTAAGGCAATCCCATTCCCTTGTTTATTCCGATACGCATCGGCGCCCGTGTTAATGCACACAGACTCGAGTTGAAGAAATTAGGCTCAAAGTCCAAATCGATGCATATAGACAAACCCTTGCCTATTATTTTCTTCAAAAATGTCCGCTTGGGAAGACAAAGCAAATTTAAATCGTAAGAGTAGGGTTTGATAATTTCAAACCGTTTAATAAATCCGTACGAACGAGGGTCAACATTAGAAGTTAGTATTATTTTAATCAGCCTGTTGGGGAAAATAGAGGCAATATCAGGAAGACGTGAAGCCGCCTCGTAAATGTATTTCATATCGGATGGCATACAAACCAAACAATCGTTCATATCCTCAGCTAATAAAATAAAATTAACCGATTCATCTTTTAATTTCATGCGATGATACATCTTTGAAAATTTTATGACGAATCTGTTAATTTTCATTCGGGTCTCCGGATTTTTTAGCTACAGACAAATCAATTTCCGAAAAATTAATTCGCCTTTTATTATATAGATATTTCTCACCATCAATTTGCTTGTTGTCATAAGTAACATTCAGGCAGTTGCTTCGCCCCATGACAAGCGTAAACGGTTGAGCAGAGCGGCGCTTAATTTTTCTCCCCGGAGATAGAACGCCGACATATAAAGTATCGCTGCCAGCCTTTAATATTATCCAAACTGAATCAGCGGCCGACAATTCAATAATATGGTAATTATCAATATTAACAAAATTTTGAAGATTGTCCAGTTTGCTTGAAAAGCGTTTTTCTTTTTGAATATGCATATGGTTGCCATTCGTTAACACTTCCGGGTTTTCAGAAATCAGGTGTTCTTCATTTTTACCGGAAGGCTTAAGAAAATATATCACCGCTAAAACCGATAACATCAATATAGCTACAACAACCCAGCGATAATCAAATCGTTTTTCCGATGGTTCTTCATCTGCCTCTATTTCCGGTTGTGGTTGAGCATGTTCGACTAAGGAGTACAATTCATTAAAATTAACCTCTAATGCTTCGGCGATGTTCTTAATAAACGGCCTAAGATATACATGTTCCGGTAAAAGGTCCCAGCGGCCATCCTCAATAGCTTTCAGATACTTGATTAAAATCTTTGTTCGCGAATGAAGTTGTTCATAAGTGAGATTTCTTTGTTCTCTCAGCTCGCGAATTCTTTTTCCTAAACTTTCTCCAGGCACTTTCTGTGCACCTCTATCATTTTTTTAAATAACTTCATAGGAAAACCGACTACTGTGTCAAGTTCTCCCTCTATCCTCTTTACCAAAAAAGAACCCATCCCCTGAATACCGTAAGCGCCGGCTTTATCCATAGGCTCGCCAGTCTCAATATATCTAATAATAGCCGATTCAGTCAAGACGTTAAAATGAACAATTGTTTTATCGAACCCAGTATCTGTTCGTCCACATTCAGAGCAGATTAAGCTTAGGCCGGTATAAACGGTGTGTTTTTTACCTGAAAGCTTCTCCAGCGTCATTTTAGCCTCTGGTACCGAGGCGGGTTTATTCAGAAACTCATCATTTAAAACAACTACGGTATCCGCTCCTATCGTTAACAAATTATCTGCAGCGGCATAATTTGCTTTTTTTTGCGCCAGACGGCTTACATATTCAGGCGGTGATTCGTCGCCTATTCTCGACTCATCCACATTTGGGCAAACGACTTCTATGTGAAAACCTTCTTTCGTGAGAAGGTTCAAACGTCTTGGCGAACTTGAGGCTAAAACTATTTTCAATTTTCTAAAATTATCGTAACCGGACCGTCATTAGTTAGTTCGACAGCCATTTTGGCGGCAAAACGACCGGTTTGAATATTAACACCTTTAGCTGTTATAAAACTGCAAAATTTTTCATAAAGGGCTTCCGCTTCATCTGGCGGCATGGCGTTAGCAAATGATGGCCGTCTGCCTTTGGAAATATCGGCGCAAAGAGTAAATTGCGACACCACAAGCGCTTCCCCTGAAACATCTTTCAAGGCTAAGTTCATTTTGTCGTTATCATCTTCGAATATTCTCAGCCCGA
This sequence comes from Candidatus Zixiibacteriota bacterium, assembly GCA_021159005.1. Lineage (NCBI taxonomy): Bacteria > Pseudomonadati > Candidatus Zixiibacteriota > Candidatus Zixiibacteriota bacterium. Next base: position 22,976 of record JAGGSN010000102.1, read on the forward strand.
CGCATTTTTCGGCAAGATATTCAGCCTGCTTAACGGTATCGCCTTTTTGGGCGCCAACCAACAGCAATAACCCTCGACTGATTTTACCGACTACTTCATTATCGACAACAACGGCGGCATGTTTGACCCGCTGAAGAACTATCCTCATTACACCTTCTTTAGAAGAAAAATTGCTCCTGTAAATAATCAAGTAGTGTATTGTTGTTATAGGGATATGTCAATAAAAAACTCGAATTGAATTGATAAAATATTTAGATAAGTGCATTATTCCAAATAACAGGAGTCAAATTTGCTTGTTTTTATCGGAAACTTCCCTCCCTTTTACTTATTTACTCTTGCTGCTAAACGGTGTCTGGCAACCAACTGAAAATGGCAAAATAAAAGATGAGCGGCGTCCTAAACAGATTGGCGCTCCAGAAGTCTGGATTAAAAGCTTAAAGCGTGTCTTGACGCCCCGAGATTGAAATCTGAACTCGGTACTTAGACCCAGGTTCACCGCTCACCATATTTATTAAAATACTTTTTCTTATGCTTATTAAATCAAAATTGTGTTATAATAGCAATGAATATTTTTATCTTTTAGGCAATAAAATATTTCTTCTCATAGATTTCCGGGAAACAAATATTATTTACGCAAGTATTTATAATTAATGATATTTTTTAAACTTGACAAATCGCTAAAGCGGAATATCATAAAGACATGAAAAAACTGCTGAAGGAAGTAATACTACTTACAATTATCGCGGCGGTTGCCGCTTTTACTATTAACTCAATATCACCCAAAGGGATACCGTTAAAAGGAACGTGGTACGACAACCGGCGCCAAATCAAACTTGATATTCCGCCTTCTTATGATGCTGAAACGGATTCACTTTTAACTATGCAGGAAGCTTTCATGCTGTGGAAAAATGATGCTGTATTTATTGATACTCGCGAGCCGGATGAATACTGTGAGGGGCATATCAAAGGCGCTATAAATTTGCCGTTTGAGGAATGGGACGACTGGTGGCCGGAAGTGGAGCCATATCTTTCACCTGATAAAAATATAGTCTGCTATTGCAGCGGCCTCGATTGCGAGTTATCGCTGTATGCCGCGAGAGAATTGAAAGTTATCGGCTACCCTAATGCGTATATTTTCTTTGGCGGTTTTTATACATGGCTTGAATATGACCTTCCCTGGGAGTATGAAAATGAAGAGTAATTATCTTCCCGCCGGTTTTAGTGATTGGCTTTTACTTATTATCAGATTGATAATAGGCGGATTTTTCATTTATGCTTCAATCGATAAAATTCTTAATCCGAATGAATTTGCGAAGATTATTCATAACTATCGACTGCTGCCGCCCGATTTCATAAACTTGTTGGCGATAATTCTGCCCTGGATTGAAATTACAGCAGGTGTATGTTTGATAATAGGATTCAAATATAAAGGCGCAAATTTTATTATCCTAATTATGCTTTTTGTGTTTATATTCGCATTAGCCGTAAATATGTTCAGGGGTGTAAATATCAGTTGCGGTTGTTTCAGCACCTCATCCACAGCTAAATCTAATCTATTAATGAGAATAATCGAGGATGGTTTGATGGTTCTCGGTTGCTTTATAATTATATTTAAGCAAAGAATATTTAAGCAGTTTGTTAAACAATCTACATAAATTTAACATATAATTTTTCACACAAGAATCTCATCAGGCGATTACATTATATAATTATAGCGCTTAAAGACAGATTAAATTAATATCTGTTGTTTAATTGCCATTTTTCGGTTCAGCGAGAATCTGAACCTTTACTTTCGAACCGGCTTTTAAATAGTTTATGCTGTCCGGCATTACAATTAATCCATTAGCAGATGCAAATGCTCGAATGGAACTGGATTTTTTAAAGTCGGGAGTTACGGAAAATCCTTCATCGGTCAAGACAACTGTTCCCCTCATATAAGATGTAGACCTGCTATCCGATTTCAAATCTTTCGTCAATGTAGCATTTACTTCCGCCCGTTTAATTATTTGGCTGCCCATCATTTTCATCAGAGCCGGACGGATGAATTGTTCCAGCGATAAAAAAAATGAAAACGGGTTTCCTGATAAACTGAAAATTGGCGTGTTATTACATGTGCCAAATATAATTGGCGTTGTTGGTTTAATTGCCACCTTCCAAAACTTTATATCCATACCAATCTGTTCAAGCATCCGTTTAATAAAAGAGAAATCCTCAAACGATGGTCCGACTGAATTGATGAATAAATCATATTTCACTCCATCGTTAATTTTTTCAGTAATCTCTTTTTTGTCTTTCTTTACCAAACCAAGATCAAATGGTTCTGCTCCGTATTCCGCTAATTGCGAGTGTAAAGTATAGCGATTGGAGGATCTTATCATGCCATCCTGTAAGGGAGCTTTAACATCAACTATCCCGTTGCCGGCAGTTAGAAAAGAAACTCGAGGCACTCTGAAGCAATCAACCTCAGCTAAACCCATCACTGATAATATGCCAATATCAGTTGCGCTTATTTTTTTACCCCTGGGGATAACCAGTGTGCCCTTGGGAATATCTTCGCCTTTCATGCGGATGTTGTATCCAACTCGAGCCGGCTTGTAAATCAATACTTTTTTACTTGAATCTCGAACAGCATGTTCTTCCGGAAGCACGCTGTCCGCCTCAGCAGGAAGCGGCGCGCCCATATTGATTCTGACTGTATGTCTGGGTTTTAGGGGCGTTTCCCATTTTTGCCCGATAGTTATATCCCCATCAAGATGTATAGGCACCGGATTGCGAGAGCTTGCTTTACAAATATCAATAGCCCTCAAGGCGTAACCGGTCATAGAAGCATAATCAAATAATGGAAGGTCTTCATTAGATATAACATCCTCGGCAAGCACGCGCCCCCGAGCATATAATATCTGAACCTTTTCAGGCTTTAATACATTGATAGTGTCCAACACTATCTGAACGGCTTTTTCAACAGAAATCATTATCCCCTCCTATTCAAAATACAAACCAATTTACTTAATAGTAAATTCTTATTAAAGCTAAACAATTAACATATCAGAAACATAAGTTGTCAAATAACAATCTCTCATTTAACCGTCACATTATCAAAGAGCAATTCGTCTTTTTAGTTAGTAGGGGTAAACAACATTTTAGTCAAGATATTTTTTCGTTATATAAATTATTTTTATTATAGGCGTAGACTTTGATATTACTCGCTTTGAAAAAAATAAACTACCTTTTTTAAAAGCAGTATTACCTGTTCTGTTATTAACTCAAATATATGTTATAGCCCCGGTTCGAACAAACTGATA
>JAGGSN010000103.1 GCA_021159005.1 Candidatus Zixiibacteriota bacterium
GTTTGTTACTTTTCCGGTTTCTTCTTTTTCTACCCGTAAAATGTAAATATATTTGATGATTAATGCAGAAAATATGCCTACTATTGAAGTCATAAATGCTATTTTCAAACCTTCCAAAAGCTGAGGGATACTTTCTTGAACAGCATTTACATTAAAATTCCATAATCCAATAAAAATCCCCATAAATGTTCCTAGAATTCCTATTGAAGTGAGAATAGTTGGCAATTTATCTCCTCTTTTTCTCTCTGGCGTAATTCTAAATGCAACAAACATGAGTATAAGAAATATTGATGTTACTATTATTGATGAATCCATACAACTCCCTTTATCTAAAGTTTAAATCTATCAGCCTTTTTAAAACACTTACCCCTATTTTAAATTAATTTAATAAAAGATAAACATGCCTGACATAGAATACAAGCCATTTCTATCCATTTCTCATTATAATAATATATCAATCTACTGTCAGAACCTGTCAGTAAAAAATAAATATTGAGGGTGGAGGAAAATTGCTGATATGACCTTAATAGCTGATCATTTCAGTATCGTAGCGGGGTTGAAAACCCCACCTATTAAGGGCGCATTTTTTAATAAGCGGGCAGAAACCATTTCGTGCCCGCTGTATGATGGCATAGTTGTCGTCAGGAAATCCGCCGCGGCGGACTGACGACGCGCGCGGCATCCGACACATTGGCAGACTCATCTGCCCCCATCATAAATTGCATAGACGGGCAAAACGTGAGGTCTGCCGCGCACATGGATTACATAAGCAGACAGGAAATATCTATAATTTTTGCCTGGTGATTTACAGGTGATAGGCAGGTGATATTATAAAACCTTCAATCTGCTGATATTCTCCCTGAAAAGGATAACCATTTTTAAAGGAGGAATATATCAATGCGATATGTCAACCATCAAAAACTAAATGCTATCATCTCTAATGAGTCTAAAACCTCAATCGACCATAGCCTTGAAGCTCTTCGGCTGGCAGTCAGGGAGAAAGTTCACGCATTGGATGAACCGTATCGGCAGATTATAGTGATGTATTATTTCGAAAACCAAAAACTTGATTCGATTGCGAAAGAAACAGGCTTATGTGTCCCGCAGATAAATAAGCATCTCGGCGAAGCTCTTCTGATATTAAAATATTCGTTGGCTGAAATAGTCAAGAAACGCTGGCCAAATCGGTTTGCCAATGATTGTCTATGCCCAGTCTGCAGTCATCCCCAAAAACATAAAATTGAAATGATATTGTTAAGTAAAAAGAATAATGAAAGCTGGGGCATAATAAACAAGCGTTTAAAGAAGGCGGTGAAAACAGCTTTTAATCCGCCTATCATTCTATTGAACCATTTAAGATATCATATGAAGGATTTAAACAATGACTGATAATAACCATCATTTGCAGATTCGGATTACGGCGCGCACACGCGGGAAGATTCGAGAGCTGGCAGAAAAACATCACCGTTCAACCGCAGATATAGTGCGAACATCGGTAGATATGGGACTACGCCTTCTGGAAAATTTGCTCAAAGCCCAGGATGAAATGGTCGGCGAATATATCCGGCTGTTAAAGAAAGAAGCCAGACGCAAAGAGTAGATAGCCCGCATTATTCACAAAAAACAAGAAAGTCATTGCTCTATAGAGTTTATGAATAATGCGGGATAGGTTGAGATAGTGTAAATTGTAGAGGTATATCCGTGCTTGGCAATCAGAGAAGAGGACATCCGCTATTGGCGGATACGCCCCCAAGTTGTTGACAAAGCAGCAAACCTCTCTTGTTACCAAGCGCTGCTTGGCAACAAGAGGGCGCATGCAATACGCCCCTACTTCTTTGGAGTATCAATTCCTCTATGGGATTTCTATTAAGGCTTCCTTGTTGAATGCATATTTAATATTCGCTAATGAAAATATCTTGCCGCTTCCGAAATCATCATCCGGCATTTCGGTGGCCAGCCCCAGCTCCAGCCATAAATTAGAATTCAATTTAATCTCACCGCCAATAGTATAACGCCAATAGCTTTCATCATCTTGAGATTCAGAGCCGGTCAGCTTGTAGTATAAACCCTCGCAAGTAGCCCGATAATCACTACCTCCCAAAATCATCCGCATACCGAATGCCGCTCCCCAATCATATATGGCTTGCTCCTGTAAATACAGGTCGAAACTCACCTGTCCGATAAGCTGTCCGCGCTTGCCGAGTCCAATAGCGGTGCCGGCATAGCTTCGCCATAGTTCGGTTTTCAGACTTTCCCAAGTGGAATTTCCCGAATGCCAAACAGCTCCGGAAGCTATATGCAATACCGAGGCATTCCAGGCTCTCGCTTTAAAAGCCGCTTTGGAATTCTTTACCCGCTGAGCAACTAATTCGGAAACATTAAAATCTAAGTTTATTAAATCTATATATTCAGCGCTTACCAAACGCAATTCCGACAGCGTCTTCTCAGACAATGAGTCGGTGTAAATGCCGTTTTCATTCATTGTATCAATCAGACGCAAATATGCGGCTCTATCCGTTAATGGTTGTGGAGCCGCATGTTTTTCCTGCGAGGTGTCGGGATGCAGAATATTCATTAAAAGTATAAGCGTCTCAGGATTAGTTGTTATGTTTTTTAGAAGCGGTAAAACCCGTTTGCTTATGAAAGCATCTTTCATATCAACAGACAAACCGATTGTATTCCAAAGCTTAAAGTTAGTCTCGATTTCCGATTCCAATTCAGCATCGTATAAAGGGTCGGATTTATCTATAGGCACCCAGCGCACTCCAAACGCCAGGCTGGCGCCAAGGCTGTCTTTGGCTGTACCTATGGTTAAAAGCAAGTTTCTCAATAGGCTGTTTTTCTTGTATGATTCCAAGTTGTTCGATAGGAATGATCTGGCCGGACTCCATTCAATAGCGATATCAGGAGCAATAGCGCCGCCATCACCGCTTATGTTCAATATAGCAAGAGCTAATTCCTTAACGCTGCCCGGCCGAGTTACCTCATTGGGACTAACGCCGAGCAAAGCAAACGCCGATAAATCCGGCGGGGCGAAATCTATGCCAACATCAACCGTATCGGCTTGTTCGCTTTGAGCATAGATAGCCTGCGGTATTGAGGCGATTAAAAATGCGGCTATTAATAAAATATATAATTTATTCATAAGTTCATCCTTTGTTTTATCAATATTATTAAGTCAGCCAAAACTGCAGATATTAATCAAATGTTATTTGCCTGCCAGAAGCGCGCTGCCTGTTAGCCGTTTTGCCGGTTCGGCGGGAATCAGCGTATCGCTTTTTTCCCAGACGAATAAGTCATTGCCATCCTGCCGCCATACTATCTTTATTTTGTAATCCCGGCTATCATCGGATGAGTTAATCAAACGGACCTCCCATTCATTGCTGTCCAGCTCAAGTTCGGACGGCATACCCAGCGCATGCACGTGAGGTTTTTTATCTCTGTAGTTCCCTTCAAATTTTTTATCATCCGCTTTGTAAACATATTGCCACAACATGAGACCATCAATATCAATATGAATTGTTACTGCGCCGGCATCCTCGCCATTATTCTTGTAATTAAACCTGATAAGATCCATAATCCCTCCTTATAACTTGGATTATTTTGTGCTTTAAAGTAAGCTTGTTTGCAAGTAAAACTAACTTAATGATAAACATATAAAGGGTATATATGAAATAATGCAAGAATTTTCTTTTAAATAAAATTACTACTTTTTGTAAGCGTGGTCAGGTTGTTGATAAAGGATAATGTTGAAAAATTTTAACGCTATGGAAATAGTCGGAGCGGTCTTTGTCAACAGCCAAAGGGGATATGCAATACGCTCCTATGCGCAATGATACATATTATCTTAAAATTCGAGTTATCTTTTTATAAACAGTTTGGGAGCATCCGGCAGAGTTTCCGGACACTCTTAGCATCGCTTGTTAGCCAGAAGGAATATCTCAGGCTGTATTTTCCGCTTTCGTTTGCTGTTTTTTGCTTAGTTGTTCAATTTTGAATGAAAGCTTATCCTCATCCTCATTATGGTAAACCTCAACCGAACAACCGCTATTAAAATCACCTTTCAAGATTTCCTCAGCCAGCGGGTCTTCTAGATACCTCTGGATAGCGCGTTTTAAGGGGCGAGCTCCATACGTTGGGTCGAATCCCTTGTCGGCAATGAAATTTCGTCCGGTGTCCGTAAAGTTAAACTCTATGCTTTTATCTTTCAGGCGCTTGGTAACATCCTTAAGAAGAATATTGATAATCTCCAGAATATGGTTCCTGTTTAATGGGTGGAAAATAATTGTTTCATCGATACGGTTTATCAATTCGGGGTTGAAGGTTTTCTTGACTTCCTCCATAATCCGACCCTTCATTGAATCGTAATCGGTTTTGCTGTCAGCTTTCTGGAACCCCATAGATTTTCCGGCGCGCGCCTGCCGGGTTCCCATATTAGAGGTCATTATCACTACCGTATTCCTAAAATCTACTTTGCGCCCAAATGAGTCGGTCAACTGTCCTTCATCAAGCAATTGCAGCAGTAAATTAAAGACCTCCGGATGAGCTTTTTCAATCTCATCAAGAAGAACGATTGAGTAGGGATGACGTCTGACTTTTTCTGTCAGTTGGCCGCCTTCCTCATAGCCGACATAGCCGGGCGGAGCGCCGATTAAACGAGAAACAGCGAATTTCTCCATATATTCCGACATGTCGATTCTAATCAGCGAATCTTCATCCTCGAAAAGGAATCCATTTAATGCCTTTGCCAGTTCGGTTTTGCCAACGCCTGTTGGGCCCAGGAAAATAAAAGTGCCGATTGGTTTATTGGGGTCATTAAGGCCGGCTCTCGTGCGTCGAATAGCCTTCGCAATCGCCCCTATTGCTTCCTGCTGGCCGACAATTCTTTTCTTAATATCCTCTTCCATTCGCAAAAGTTTTTTCGATTCTTTCTCCTCGAGTTTAAATAACGGGATGCCGGTCATCTTGGAGATTACTGCGGCAATATCCTCAGAGCTGATTACCGTTTTTTGATTGGCTCGTTTTTCATCCCATGCTTTCTTGTCGTTTTCCAATTGTTCCCTTTTAGTCCTAATCAAATCACGAAGCTGGGCGGCTTTTTCAAATTCCTGACTTTTTACTGATGTATCTTTTTGCTTAGTTAATTCGATTATTTCATCTTCGAGAATATTGAAGGATTCCGGTTTGGTAAAGGCGTTCAAATGCGCCCGACTTCCTGTCTCATCGATTATGTCAATAGATTTATCAGGCTGAAACTTGCCGGAAACATAGCGGTCGGATAATTTGACAGCCGCATCGATAGCATCATCGGCAATCTCGATTTTATGATGTTCCTCATATCGCTCGCGCAGTCCTTTCAAAATCTCGATAGTATCCTCAGTTGAGGGAGGATTAACAACAATAGTCTGGAAACGTCTGTCTAAGGCGCCGTCTTTTTCGATATATTTACGGTACTCGTTTAATGTGGTAGCGCCAATACACTGCAGTTCTCCTCGCGAGAGGGCTGGTTTGAATATATTTGAGGCGTCAAGGCTGCCCTCGGCGCCGCCGGCACCGACAATAGTATGAAGCTCATCAATAAAGATTATAACATCCTGAGAGTTTAATATTTCATTCATGACAGCTTTAAGACGTTCCTCGAATTGGCCGCGATATTTAGTGCCAGCCACAAGCGATGCCATATCAAGCGTTACGATTCGTTTATCTTCGATTGTTTGAGGCACCTTGCCTTCAACCATTCGCTGGGCTAATCCTTCAGCTATGGCGGTTTTGCCCACGCCCGGTTCGCCTATCAACACAGGGTTGTTCTTTTTCCGCCGCGAAAGAACCTGGATTACTCTTTCAATTTCATCCTCACGGCCGATTATCGGGTCGAGTTTGTCTCGTCTGGCAAGCTCGGTAAGGTCGCGGCCAAAATGATCTAAAGCGGGAGTCTTTGATTTTTTACGTTTTTTACCGAATGCTGACGGCTTGCCCTGCTGTATATTGCGCAGTTCCTCATAAACCTCTTTATAATCGATATCATACATAGAGAGAACCTGGGCGGCGACGCCTTCCTCATCTTTTAATAGCGCCAACAGGATATGCTCGGTATCGATATCTTTCGATTTGAGCGCCCGCGCCTCATTGCCCGAAATCTCAAGCGTCTTTTTAGCTCTTGCGGTTAACGGAAGTTGTCCCATTTGCATGGTGCCGCCGGATGGCTGCACTATTTCTTCCACGCTTTTTTTAAGCTCGCCAAGATCGACGCCGATATTCTGGAGTATTTCAGCTGCGCTGCCTTCTCCCAAACGAATCAATCCTAAAAGGAGATGTTCGGTGCCAATATAGTCGTGTTTTAATCTAGCCGCTTCATCCCGAGCATATTCAATTGCCCTTCTCGCTTTTTCGGTAAACATTTCATTCATATAATAATCTCCCGTTTGGCATTACTTTTTACTTGTTAACTGCTCCCTAACAAGGCTTGCCCTAACCATATCACGTTCAACCGAGGCCATTTCTCGATTATAATATTTTTGAATATGAGCAGGTTGAGTTATGATTAACAGTTCATTTATCTGACGCAAAGAAACCTCGTTAATAATCTTAAGAGATACTCCCAGCCTGAGAGCCGATAAAAGATTCATCACCTCGCTGGATGACAATACGCGGGCATGACTAAGTATCCCATAAGAGCGCCAGACCTTATCCTCTATCTGGTCGGGCGCATCCTTCATTAGAGTTTCCTGCGAGCTTAATTCATATTCAATAATCTGCTGGGTAACTTTGGCTAATGAATCTATAATTTCATCTTCAGACCGCCCCAGAGTTGTCTGATTCGATACCTGAAACAGGTTTCCAAGAACTTCAGTGCCCTCGCCGTAAAAGCCCCTGACTACCAAACCTACCTTGGATATTTTATTGATTACATTGTCGATTTCCCTGGTTAGCACAAGGCCGGGCAGGTGGATTAAAATTGACGCCCTTAAGCCGGTGCCAACATTTGTCGGACAAGATGTTAAATGACCGAACTTATTGTCATACGCGTATTCAATTTTACGGCTAAGCTTGTCATCTATGGAATTGGCATATTCCCAGCAATCATTCATCGCTAATCCGGAGGATATTACTTGAAGGCGAATATGGTCTTCCTCATTAATCATAATTGATAAACGCTTCGAATTGCCTATATATAATCCGCGGCCGGTGCCGTCTTTCATAAACTCAGGCGATATTAAGTGACGTTCAACTAAGAAGCTTTGATCCAATGTATTAATATCATTTGAGCGGTAAAATTTACCATCCTTATCAATTTCTGCCGATTCAAATGCAGTTCTTACAAAAGTGATGATTTTATCTCTGGTATCGGTATCGGCCGATGGCGGGAATCTAAATTCCCGAAGGTTTCGAGCTAATCTGATTCTTGATGAGAGGACTATTTCCGAGTCGGGACCTTCGCCGGTAAGCCACGATACAGGCTCATTGACTAAATCTTCAAACATTATTTATCCTCCTTCACGCTGTCAACAGATAAACTCCTTATCCGGTCTCTCAATTCGGCTGCCATCTCAAAATCTTCATCCTCAATCGCTCTTTGCAGTTCATCTCTTAGACGATTTTCCTCGCGCAGAGATTTATATTCTTCGTTGGCTGTTTGCGCCACATGTCCGCGATGCTCGGCTGAACCATGTATGCGTCTTAGAAGCGTAGTAAGTTCCGCGCGGAATGTGTTGTAGCATTCTGCGCAGCTCAATCTGCCGACTTGACCGAACTCACTAAAAGTTAAGCCGCAATTAGGACATTTTAAATCGATTTTATCGTTCTTATCGACTTCATCTTTTTTCTTTGCCTTAATCGGTCCAACCATGCCCGAAACTATTTCCGCTAAGGGGAAAGGCATCTGTTCAAAAGGCGAATGGAAGCCTCTCTTTTCGGCGCAGGTTTTACATAGATTTAAAACAACCTTTTCATTATTAACAATTTGAGTTAGATGAATGGTCGCCTCGTTTTTATTACAATCCTGACAAAGCATCGGTCACCTCTATTATTTTAAACTATGATTATATTCAGCTTGTTTCAAATAAAAGACATCCAATTTATTAATCCATTGTAATCGTTTTAATTACGCCGTTTTCAATTTTCAACTTTTTGTCGATTCTTTCCGCCAATTGAGTATTATGGGTTGCGATTAAAAAAGTTTGATTAATATCTTTATTAAGTTTCTCAAAAAGGTTCATCAAAGAAATACCTGTTTTTATATCAAGGTTCCCTGTAGGTTCATCGGCATATACGACTTCAGGTTTATTAAATAAAGCTCTTGCTACTGCAACACGCTGCGCTTCCCCGCCAGAAAGCTGATTGGGAAAATGTGTTGTTCTGTCAGATAATCCCACATCCTTAAGCAGCCCTAAGGCTCTATTTTTAACTGCGTTTTTTTTTAATCCGCTAATTAATCCGGGCATCATTACATTTTCTAAAGCGTTAAATTCGGGCAGTAAATGGTGAAATTGATATACAAAGCCTATTTTTTTATTTCTAAACCGCGACAGCTCTTTTGGATTAAGAGTCCCAATATCGACACCGCGATACAGTATCCGCCCTGATTCAGGTTTATCAAGCGTTCCAAGTATGTGCAGAAGGGTTGATTTGCCAGTTCCCGATGCTCCCTGCAGAACTGCCATATCTCCCGCATCAAGCGTAATGCTAACGCTTTTTAAAACCTCAAGGGATTCACAGCCCGAAACATATCTTTTAATTATATTTTCGGCAGAAAGGATATTTTGCTGAGTCATCATTTGCCTTAAATAAAAGAATCATTCATATCTAATAGCCTCAACCGGATTTAATCCGGCAGCCCGCGTTGCGGGATATATTGTCGCCAAAAAAGACAATGTGAAGGCAGCTAAAGCCACGCAGATATAATCCAAAAACTGAATCTCAATCGGCAGCGAATTTATAAAATAATACTCCTTAGGCAAAGAAATAATCCTGAATTCCAATTGCAGATAGCATAAAATATAACCCAATAAACAACCAACAATGCTTCCGAAAGCGCCAATAGCGGTACCTTGATAAATGAATATCTTTCTAATCATGGGCGAGGACATCCCCAGTGTCATCAGAACGCCGATATCTTTTCTCTTTTCCAAAACAACCATTATCAGCGATGAGATTATATTGAACGCCGCAACCGCTATAATTAATGATAGTGTTAAAAAAGTCGCCCATTTTTCAAGAGTTATCCATGAAAAGAGATTTTTATTCATATCTTTCCAGTCGAGAGAATAATAATTGTAGCCAAGCGCATCTTCTATATCTATGGCAACATCGCTGGCTTTATAAAAATCGTTGGTTTTTACCGCCAGATTTGTAACCGTATTGCCCATATTAAACAGCGATTGAGCCGCTTTAAGCGGAATATATGCCAGATTGCTGTCATATTCATACATACCGGTTTCAAATACGCCGGTTACCTGGCAAGACATAGCCTTTGGAATTAAGCCCGTCATGCTGGAAACTGCCTCTTTGAGCGAAAACAGTTTTATCTTATCATCCAAACTCACGCCAAGCCGGTCAGCCAGAGTTGAGCCAAGCCAGACACCAACAGTGGAACTGTCATCTGTTTCAAAAGATAAGTCCTTTGTAAGCATATATTCACTAATACTGGAAACGTTTTTTTCCATTTCGGGGATAACACCCCGCACAACGATGCCATCTGATTCAATTTTGCTGGCGATGGCGCATTTAAGGAATATTATAGGCGAGACTGCCATAACTTTATCAACCTTTTTGACTGTTTCGACCGCTTCTTCCCAATCTTTGATGGGGTAATTAGTTACATGCGCCACAAGAATATCAGCGCCGGTGCCTATTATCCTGGTTCTGACTTCAGATTCGAAGCCATTCATTACCGAAAGCACAACAACTAAAGCGGCGGTGCCAATAATCACACCAAGAATAGAAATAGTGCTTATAACGGAGACAATTCCATAGCCATGATGCGACCGCATGTATCTTTTGGCTATATCAAACTCTAAGGACATTAATAAAACTGCATCCTCTTACTCGTTCATGTGGCTGGTGTACATCCTCGTGCACCAGCGATGAAAGGTTTATATTCCGTTGCGTGCGTAGGGGCATATTGCAATACGCCCCTACGCGAAGCCTTTGCAAATCAATGGCTTGTTTCCAAGGCAATTCTTCTGGTTTCCAAGTAAAATGCTTGAGATGATTGCACAAACATACTTTTAGAATAACCTGAGAACATCTGCTAATCACAATACAACTGTACCCTCTATTCATCTGATAAATCTTCAGCGTCATTCTTGACTTCAGGTTTCATGGTTGGGAACAGGATTATATCTCTGATAGACGGCGAGTTAGTTAGAAGCATCGCAATCCGGTCGACGCCGATGCCATAACCGGCGGTCGGCGGCATACCGTGTTCAAGGGCAAAGATGAAATCCTCATCCACCGGCTGAGCTTCCTCATGCCCGCGCTCTAATAATTTTGACTGCTGAATCATTCGCTGGCGTTGGTCCTGGGGATCGTTTAATTCGGAGAAGGCATTGCCAAATTCAAAGCCGGCGATAAATAATTCAAACCTCTCAGTCAGCCGCGGGTCATCACGGTGGGTCTTTGCCAACGGGGACAACTCAATCGGATAATCCATAACAAATGTCGGCTGGATAAGATACGGTTCAATGAAATAGCTGAAGAAAGCATCGAAATAATCGCCTCTACCCTTAAAATCATCGGTATTAATCTCATGTTTTTTCGCCAGCACTTTAAGCTCATCTTCAGTCATATCAATTAAATCATAACCGCAGACATGCGTGATGCTTCTCATGTAGGAAATCCGGGCAAACTTCTTGCCGAAATCGATAGAATGTTCCCCGAAAGGAAACTGCTCGGCACCAATTATGGTTTTTGCCAAGTGTCGATACAACTCCTCAAGCATTTCCATCAGGTCGTTATAATCGGCATAAGCCCAATAGAATTCGAGCATGGTAAATTCGGGGTTGTGATGTTTATCCATTCCCTCATTGCGAAAGTCTTTAGCCATCTCATAGACTTTCTCGAAACCGCCAATTATCAGCCTTTTAAGATACAGCTCATCGGCGATTCTCAGGTACAGGTCGATATCGAGCGCTTTATGATGAGTAACGAACGGTTTAGCCGCCGCGCCGCCGTATATTGGCTGAAGGACAGGAGTTTCAACCTCGATAAAACCACGTTTGTCGAGAAATTCGCGTATTTCACGAATGATTTTCGCCCTTTTGATAAATACATCCTTTACTTCGGGATTGACAATTAAATCGAGATACCGTCGACGGTAGCGCAGTTCTTTATCCTGAAGTCCATGCCATTTTTCGGGCAGGGGGCGAAGTGATTTTGCCAACAAAGTTACGGTTTCGGCCCTGACAGTTGTCTCACCGGTTTTCGTCTTAAAAACCGAGCCTTCCACGCCTATGAAATCGCCAATATCGATTTTCTTCATTATGGAAAAATTATCATCGAGGATATCCTTACGGGCATAAATCTGAAGTTTACCGTTATTGTCGCCGAGGTGAGCAAACATGGTTTTGCCGTGCCCGCGAACACTTATAACCCGGCCAGCGTATCTAACTTTAGTTTCAGTCTCCGAGAGTTTCTCGAAATTGTCTAAGATTTCGGTAGAGCCGTGAGTTTTGTCATACTTGTAAGGATAGGGATTAATCCCCTGCTCACGCAAAACCTTCAGCTTTTCCAAGCGATGCTGCAGATATTCAGGCTTCTTATCCAAATTGCCTCCATTTCAAACGAGTAATATTACAATATCAGGCGGTTTTAGTCAAGGTTAGTGTAAAATAAAAATGGGAAAAGGCAATTGAGTTTCAAATCTGGCGGCTAAATGCCGCTTGGACAAACCGGCGCATAAGGTTTCCGCGCCCGATAGTATAAGAAATACAATCGGGGAACACCAATGATACGACCGTTCCCCCTTAAATCGAAACCATCAGATGCTCCCCAACATTTTGCCCTTAGGTTTATTATAGGCAAAACTACTGTCAGAACCTGTCAGTAGATTTTAATTATTTTTATTTTTTTTAGCCGCATTTTTCACAAATCTTAATCCGCCATAAGCGGATTTTTCTGCCAGAGCTGTCGGAAGTAACTTCCGACAGCACAAAAAAGAAGGGGCAGACGAGGACGTCTGCCGCCCACGAAGTTTGGGATGAGAGTATACACCCGCTGATTTAATATTTATGACTATTGCAGCTAATCTGAGAATTATGCTATTCGGACATAACCTTGGAAAGCATCTTGGCGGTATAATCGACTAAACTAACAAGCTTGGAGTATTTCATTCGCTTGGGGCCGATTACTCCTACAATACCCTTTACACCGCCCATATCATAGCTTGATGTTAGAAGCGACAGCTGGTCGGTTTTGCCTTTTTTATTTTTATGGCCAATACTTACAGTAATTCCCTCGGAGATGCCGGTATTGACAAGCATTTCGTGAATGATTTTGCGGTCTTCAATCATCTCCACCACTTCAGCCATATTCTGCGGATTTTGGAATTCGGGCTGCTGGAAAAGGTTTGAGGTGCCGGAATAGTGAAGGTTGTCATCAGTTGGGAAATCCCAGATTTCATCGGGTCCTTCAACGAATAGTTTTATCAGTTTGGGGTCGCCTGCCCCCGTATCCTTAATCCGTTCATGAATTGTTCGTTTTATATCGCCCAGCGAAAGGCCGCATAGACGTTCATTTAAAACCCGCGCCGTTTCATTGATTGCCATATGGGGAAGCGATGATTCGACTTCGAATAAGATAGATTTTACCAAACCTGATTTAACAACCAGCACTACCATCATTTTTTGTTCGGCTACCGGAATAAGTTCCAACCGGGTTAGTATTGCCGAATCGAATTTGGTTGTAACCGTAACGCCAAGCTGTTTGGAAAGAGCGCCCAGCATCTTGGAGGTTTGGTCCAAAATATAAGCGACTTCGGTGAACTCCGATGTCATCTCCTTAAGGATAATTTCCTTTTCGTCATCGGTTAGTTTTTCAGGAGTCAGCAGGTAATCGACATAGATATGATAGCCGAGATTTGTAGGCACTCGTCCGGCGGATGTATGAGGCTGGTCGATAAATCCCTTTTCCTCGAGGTCTTTCATCGTATTCCGAATGCTGGCCGGCGACAGGCCGATATTATATTTTTTCGAAAGCGTTCGTGAGGCAACCGGTTCGGCGGTATTTATATAGTGGTCGATTAGAGCCTTGAGTATTTTCGTTTCGCGATTATTTAGATTTTCAAATCCCATATTTATCTCCTGAAAACATCGCCAGTTGGCGCACGGGGACGTACGCCAACCACGTATTATGCATGTGAACGTACGCCAACTGTATTAATTGTAATTAACAACAGAATTTGGAATCGTCAAGTGTTTAGTTTGGGTTTTGTGGGGAAGTTGG
>JAGGSN010000104.1 GCA_021159005.1 Candidatus Zixiibacteriota bacterium
TAACATATTACAGCGCTGTGCCTTATCAAAACGCAAGTGTTAAACTCCGGCTATATTACCCTAAAACATAAGATATTATTTTGTCAACAACCTAACCGGCAGTTAGCTCATCATATCATATAATTTATCAGACCGCGGCTATTTACCAGCCAATTTCTCTCGAAGTTTACGGGCAACTATATCAGCTACGAATAAATCAACCTCGCCGCCAAACTGCGCAATATCCTTAATCAATGAGGATGATAGATAGGCATACTTGCCGCGCGGCATAAGAAAAGCAGTTTCAATCTCCGGCACCAAACGGCGGTTCATTAACGCCATCTGGAATTCATATTCAAAATCCGAGACAGCCCTCAAGCCTCTGATTATGGCAGAGACATTATTTTCTTTCGCATAATGAACGGTTAATCCCTCGAAAGCGACAATTTCGATATTCTTTTTATCTCCCGCAACGGCTTTTAGAAGGTCAAGCCTTTCCTCGACCGAGAAAGTTGTTTCCTTAGTGAGATTGCAGGCAACGGCGACTATCAGCTTATCGAAAATAGCCAGCGCCCGCTCTATAATATCAGTATGTCCATGTGTAACCGGGTCGAATGTTCCCGGATATAAAGCTGTTCGCATTTTAAACCTCTCTAATATAATAATCGACCTGGGTCTGGCCGAATTTCGATTGTTTAACGAGTTTTAGCATATTTTGCTGAGGATGTTCCTGCTTAGACCTTTCCAACACTAAAATCCCCCCAATTCTTAAAATATCTTTGGCCGCGGCCAGTTCGCAAATTTTACTGCCGCATTCCAAATTATACGGCGGGTCGGCGAGAATAATATCGAAACTTAAGCCGCTGTAATTTTGCAAAAATTCAAAAGCGTCCTGTAGATGAAATCTCGCCTTATGTTCGGTTTTAAGGTTTACCGCATTTTTTTTAACAATTTCTAAAATCTGCTTGTTGTTATCGACAAATGCTGCCCGAAGCGCCGCCCGCGATAATGCCTCTAAACCAAGCGAACCGCCGCCACAAAACAGGTCCAGCATATTGCTGTCAACAACATCCTCTCCCAATACATTGAACATTGATTCCTTAACCCTGTCGAGCGTTGGCCTGAAATAATTATCATTATTGTAGACAAGTTTTCGGCCTTTATACTTTCCAGCGATAATTCTCATTGCGATTTATTTTGACATGAGTAAGCCGGCGACAGCGGCAAATACTCCGGTTGGAACTAACTCTGGTTTTTTTATCTTGCTAATCGATTCCGGTACATTAAGCATTTCAGCCCAGGAAATTTTGCCAATAGCATCTAATTGATTGAGATCCCCGCAAATAAGCGCTTGCGGTGTTATTCCCTCGGAAGCATGTCCCATAATATAAAATGCTATTTCATCAGCAAGATTGGATTTTTCACGGCCTATAAACCGTCCGCTTAAAAAATCGCCATTATTAGATATCACAATTGAGGCGCCGTCATGTTCGAGCGAAATTGCGGTACAGAAACTGCTGCTGTTTGTGATATGATTTATCATATTAAACTGCCCCATAGCCTCTGAATCGAGGCTGATTTTCTTGGCAGAATCCGGAGCGGCAAAATCTTTTAGAACCTCAATAAAATCGGAGGGAACAGCATAATACATATACTTAATTACTTTACTGTCATAGCTTTCGGCTAATTTGTTAAAGCCAAAGGTGAATCGTCCCAATTCTTCCGGGAGCTGTTGAAAGGCTTCCCATTTTAAGAACTCATCGCCATAAGTCTTTATGGCGGCTTGGCTGATAGAAACAGGCTTCACTAACGAAAAACGCATCGGCACAATTAAGGTTATTTCATCGGCTTCATCATAAAGCTTGATTGCATGTTCGCCGCCCAAATCGAAAAGTCCCGGCATATCAGAATCATCATTCTCAGAATTGCCGATAAAATCGGACTCCTTAAAATCGATCTTGATGAACTCAGGCTCAAAATCGCCGCCAGCTGCAATCACCGCATACCCATCCTTTATGTCAATTGCCAACTTATTCAAAACTTATATACCTTAACATCTTAGTTAATTTGTTTTGGCCAACACCTTTAACTTTTAGCAGATTATCAGCGTTATTAATAGCGCCGGCGGAATCCCTGAAAGCGATAATTCTCTGTGCTAAAACCGGTCCCACTCCCGGAAGCATCTGCAATTCTCCGGCATCAGCAGTATTAATGTTTATAGATGATTCTCCATAACCATCGGCAATCTGTAAATCTCCTTCAGGCTGTGCCTGCCTTCCGGCAGGTTGAGTTTTCTTTAAGGCATTTGTTTGGGCTATCACAACCGCTTTGGATGTATCCAATACGGCAGTATGCTTATAGCCATCCAAAAAACTTTTAATATCAAATTTCATTGCTTGCCGCTGACGGTCGGTTATTGTTAATATCAAACCGATAAGAATAATCGCCAGCAAGACGAGTACCACCCGCCTTTGATATGGCGCCATCGATTGCATATAAATAACTTATCATTATCGACAAGAAATGTCAAGAAAGCTTAAGTAGAAATGCTTATAAATTTTGGGCTTGTGATTAATGATTCATAAATTTGAACTGTGCTGCCGGAAGTTAATTCTGACAATTCTGTTAACGTCACAGACTAAGGGTTTGTTTGTATCTGGTGGGCGACATCCGCCATAGACAGTCTCGTCCGCGGCGGCGGATTCACTATTGCATTTTATTTATTGAAAAAAAAATGGAAAAAATCGAAATAATTGAATAATATAACCCGCAAGGGGTATTTATTTATGAAGAAAGAAACGGAAATAAGGGATAATGTTATTGTGGATGAGTGTCGGAGTGGTAATCTTATGAAATTCAAGGTCTTAGTCGAACGCTATAAAAAATCCACTTACTATTATGCGCTTGGCATGATTGGCAATCCGGAGGATGCTTACGACCTTTCGCAGGAAGCATTCGTAAAAGCATATAAATCGCTGGAACGTTATGACGAGAGCCAGAGTTTCAAGAACTGGCTGTTTACGATTTTATCGAATTTGTGCAAGAATGCGCTGCGGTCGACATCGGTACGGAAAAAATACATCTCCTCATCCGATATTGCATTTACCTATACGCCCGCCTCTGCAAAAACCAATCCGGAAATTTCTTATATTAAAAAGGAGACCAAGAAGTTGGTCTGGGAGGCTTTAGCAAAACTCGATAACGAGGCAAAGGAAATTATTATATTAAAACATTTTCAAGATATGCCATATCAAGAGATTGCAGAGGTTTTGGGCATACCTGTAGGCTCTGTTATGTCGCGTCTTCATTATGCCCGTCAAAAACTAAAAAAGGCGCTTGAGGGGAAAATATAATGAACTGTCAGAAAGCTAATATATATATATCCGGCAAACTTGATGGCGAGCTTACTGTCGAACAGGAACGGGAATTAGATATTCATCTCGATAGTTGCCCGTTTTGCCGTAAAGAGTATGATGAACTGCTAAAAATAAAGGAGGTTACAAACGATATGCGCTTTTCTGAATTGCCGGACAGATACTGGGCAGGCTACTGGAACGGCATTTACAACCGTCTTGAGCGAGGCATCGGCTGGATATTTTTATCTGTCGGTTTGATAATTATTTTGTGCTTTGGGGCATGGGAATTATTCGATAAATTTTTCCTTGATGATTCGGTTTCAGCAATATTAAAATTGGGCATCGGCGCCGGCATTATCGGCGCAATTACTTTGTTAGTTTCTGTTTTTAGACAGAAGTTATTTGCTCGCAGGCATGAACGTTATAAGGAGGTCGAACGTTGATAATTGTAACATCCGATGAGATTCACGGCAAGAAAATAGTAGAAGTATTAGGGCTGGTAAGAGGGAATACGATAAGAGCCCGTCATGTTGGGCGCGATATTTTAGCGAAATTCAGAAACATAGTTGGCGGTGAGATAACCGAATATACCAAGATGATAGCCGAATCCCGCGAACAGGCATTAGACCGGCTGAAAGCTGAGGCTCAGAAGCTGGGGGCGAATGCGATTATCACCTTGCGTTTTTCCACCTCCTCAATGATGCAGGGCGCAGCGGAGCTGTTGGCATACGGCACGGCGGTTAAGGTTGAGGATGAGTAGCTGAAATACAATATAGTTGGCGCACGGGGGATGTACGCCAACCATGGAATAACTTGGGGGCGTTAGGATGTGCTGTCAGGTCTTCAGGCCTGGCAGCCGGTCGGGTAAGAACACCCAACCGCACAGTTTTGCCGATGTCGTCAGGAAAGGGTTCCTGACGACGCATTAACCAATGCTCCTGAAGACGCATTAAACCACAATGATTAGCTGTAGATGACAGGAATGGTGTCTGCCTGCTTTTAGCTAAGCCCCGCATTATCGCTACAACTTATGATATATCATAAGGTTATAAAATATATATTAAAATCATTTGATTTTTTATAGAATTTCTCATAAAAGACCAATCAATAGCTTATGATTGGTGATAATGACAAATATTTTATGGAGTTGGCATTAGCCGAGGCCGAAAGAGCCGCCGTTGAGGGTGAGGTTCCGGTCGGCTGTGTTATTGTCCATGACGGGATGGTAATCGGTAAAGGGCACAACCGCACCGAATCTTTGTGCGATCCAACCGCGCATGCCGAGATACTGGCTATAACCGCCGCCGCAAACCATCTTGAAAGCTGGCGCCTTGAGGGGTGTTCAGTCTACAGTAGCCTTGAGCCATGCCCAATGTGCGCTGGCGCTTTGGTTTTAGCCAGAGTCGACCGGCTTGTATATGGCGCTAAAGACTCGAAATTTGGCGCCTGTATGTCATTGTATAATATCGTTCAGGATATCAGGCTAAATCATCAATTGGAGGTTATTCCCGGAATTTTGGAAGAACGGTCGGCGCAGCTGCTTAAATCATTTTTTAAAACGGCGCGAAACAGGTGATTACAGATAATTATATTATCGCCCAAATCGGCAAAGCCGCGGTTATCGGGACGGCAATTGTCTTTTCTGTTAATATCGTTTGTCTAATTGTAAGTTATGCGGTTATAAAAAACCAAGAGCCTTCAGGCATAACTCAGTTAATGACTATTATACTGGGAATTATTGCCATTGTCGATATAGGGGCAGCGTTCTTTCTAAAAAAGCAATTACTAATGCCTGTTTTAAAATATGATGCTCCCCCAACTGAGGATTATCTTAGTCAGATTATATTAAAAATAACAATTATTGTATCGTCGTTATGTGCGGCTCCGGCGATATATGGCTTAGCGGCTGTTTTTTTCGGAGCGAAAACCGAAGTAATGGCTGGTTTTGTTATTTCAAGTTTGGCGGGGTTTATGTTATTACGGTTAAGGCCGCGCGATTTTAAAAATTTGATAAAATAAAAAGCCGAAGCGCTGCTGCTTCGGCTTAAGAATTCTATTCTATAGATTATTAGAGTTATTCGATGATTTCGATACAACCCTCAGGGCAACTATCGACAGCATCACGGACATCCTCTTCAAGATCTTCCGGAACTACATCGACAATAACTTTAGCCTTGTCGCCATCCATTTCGAAAACCTCAGGGCAGAGATCGGTACAAATAGCATCACCGCTGCAAAGATCCTGGTCGATTTTGACTTTCATAATAATTCCTCCTACATGTTTTCACATATCAGCCCGCCTAATATAAGCAGGCTTAAGTTATATTTTAATTATTGGCGAATATAGGTTGGAACTTTTTTTCTGTCAAGTATTACCATTATTCATTTTGATATTTTTTAATGAAATTTTTACCACTGTCCGGTTTTTATTATGGAGTAAAACCAATGATTTGAATATCGCCAAATACTATACGGACTAACTAATATTGTTTCAATGGCTTATGTCGCCCGCTGCAATTTTTGACTATTTACAAAGGTTATGGAATATTTTAAATATATAAAATGTCACTCCCGTCCGGCTTGAATTATAATCTAAGCAACAACAAGATGTTGAGCAACTCCGACAAACATCGGCATTTCACTTTTTGAATTGTATTATATTTCATGCCTGTCCGCCGACAGGAGGAATTAGATTTCAGAAGTCGATTCTTATTCGATGATTATCCATTTACGTCATTCCCCCGCCGCGGCGGGGGAATGACATCACTATTGCATCCGCCTAAGGCGGACAAAAACCCGGACAGTAGTGATGTCTAATATTGGATATATTAAGAATATGATTGTCTAATAAGAAAATTTTTACGGGAAAACGTTTCTTACAGCAACCCCCGTTTAATAGTTAAACCAAAATTATCCAATTCATGCAACAATAAACGTATAGTTATCGAAGTATGATTTCTATAAGCCGATAATGAAATAGAATCGAGGAGGAATCGCTTTGATTGCGAATGATGTATTAGATTCAATAATAATAGATCAACCATTATCGATATTAGTTGTTGATGACGATAAAATTATTCTTCAAGTCGTCAGTGAAATGCTAAGCGATTATAACTATAATATAATTCTGGCAGAATCGGTGTCTGAAGCAATCAATATTCTTAAGGAAAAAGATATTTCTATTGTACTTACAGACTTTGTATTGAATGATGGTTCCGGTATGGATGTTATGTTCCATGTGCAGAAATATCAACCTGATGCCAAGATTATTTTGATGACCGGGAAACCAACAATCAAAAACGCCATATCAGTTATTAGAAGCGGTGCTTTCGATTATTTAATAAAGCCATTCGAAATGGAAAATTTGCAGTCCACAGTCAGGCGAGCGGCTAATCAGTTGATACTTGAACGTGAGAATATCCGTCTCAATGAATTAATGTCTTTCTATACAATAACCGAGGCAATGGGTTCTGAAATTAAACCCGACCGTCAGTTATCTTTAATTCTTAAAACCGCTTTAAAAGAATTCAATGCGGATTTCGGAGCGCTTCACTTGATACAGGAAAACGGTCAGCTTGCTCTTCAGAAAGTGATTTGCCCAGACCAGAATTTATATCAACATTTATGCAGTTTCAGTCAGGATTTTGCGGAAAAAGTATCTATGAATAGCAAACCGATTATTGTAAATGAGGCCGAAGCGCAAGCCCAAATAGGATTGAATATTGCTAAGTCATCCATTTTCCAGCCATTAATGGTCAAAGGGAATTGCATTGGCGCCCTTTGCCTGATTCGCACTAAGGATATTCATAAATTTACTACCGGGCAATTATCGACTTTCTCGCTTTTTGCCGGCAAAGCGGCTTTGTCAATTGAAAACACGAAACTATATACCGAACTCGAGGATTCATACTTGGATGCTGTTGGAGCACTGGCAAATGCTATTGAGACGCGCGATAAATACACTGCCGGACATACTGATCGGGTTTGGAAAAATTCTCTCGGTATCGCCAAAATCCTGAAATGGAATCAGGATAAGATAAAAGAATTGCGTATGGGAGCCATTCTTCACGATATAGGTAAAATCGGAGCTCCCGATGCCATACTCAATAAGCCCGGCCCGCTTACACCGGAAGAACAAGCAGTAATGAAAACTCATCCCGAATTAGGAGCGCATATCATTAGAGAAATCAAGTTTCTGCAGCCTGCCCTGCCGTA
This sequence comes from Candidatus Zixiibacteriota bacterium, assembly GCA_021159005.1. Classification (NCBI taxonomy): domain Bacteria; kingdom Pseudomonadati; phylum Candidatus Zixiibacteriota; species Candidatus Zixiibacteriota bacterium. The sequence goes on from JAGGSN010000104.1 coordinate 7,551, forward strand.
TATATTATACCATCATGAACGCTTTGACGGCAATGGCTACCCTGATGGGTTAAAAGGGGATAATATCCCTATACAGGGAAGATTGTTGGCTGTTGTCGATACTTTTGACGCTATTATTACTGATCGTCCTTATAGAAAAGGCAGAAGCATTGATGAAGCAGTTGAAGAGATAAAAAGAAACTCCGGCACTCAATTTGACCCGGTTATCGTAGAAGTATTCCTTGAAGCAATTGAAAGCACTAAGGATATTCTAATAAACCAACCCTGAATACAGATTTTGTAGAACTAACTAGTATTATTCATAAACTTATAGAGCAATAACTTCCTTATATTTTTTCACTACTGTCCGGCCTTTTTTATTGAGTTCTTAAAATAATACCCAAACAATCGAAACTTGCTTATTTCATAACCCATAGAGCAGCGGGATGTTGGGCGACTCCGATAAACATCGGCACTTCATCTTTTATTTTGTTAAATATTTCGAACTAAGA
>JAGGSN010000105.1 GCA_021159005.1 Candidatus Zixiibacteriota bacterium
TGGGAATGACGCGGACGGTGTTGGGAATGACGCGGGCAGTGTGGGAATGACGCGGACGGTGTTTGGAATGACATCATTATATAGCATCCGCCTAAGGCGGACAAAAGGCCGGACAGTAGTGCTGTTTTTTTCATTATTACAACCATCAGTACACCCATAAATGTCTGCCATAATCCCGGATAATTTATTTGTAGTTCTGCTGCATAATCCGGGTTTATAAATAAACTCCTAATGAAATTTCTCTTGACAAAACAACAAATGACGATTAGCATAAAACAATAGTAATTGTTTATAACCTTTAATGGAATCTATTTATGGGTAAACCGGCGGCCAGAACGACTGATATAGCGATGACATGCAGCGACCCTACCGATATGCCAACCGGAATGGTTGTAGCTGTTAGCACTGTTTTAATCAACAACCTTCCCGCTGCCAAAAAAGGCGACCAGATTGTCGGCGTGGATGTGCATATTATTATGGTGCCATCCCCCGGCGGACCGGTGCCTACTCCAATCCCTCATCCGTTTATGGGTATTATAGACAATGGCTTAAGTTCTTCCGTTAAAATAATGGGACAACCGGCAGCAACCCAAGACAGTACGGCAACCAATACTCCACCGCATGTACCCTGCGGACCTGGGCCATTTCAGAAACCTCCCGGCAACAAAGCCACTATTAAGCTGGGCAGTTTAAATGTCATGATTGGCGATGGCAGCGGTTCAGGCAGCGGTTCAGGCAGCGGCAGCGGAGGCTCTGGTGTTGCTCAAGTTGGCAGCGGTGGAGTCGGTGATGTTGTGGGACATTACCTTGATGTTAAATTTAAAGATAAAGGCGGCAAGCCTGTCTCCGGCGCAGGTTATTCAATAGAAACACCCGATAACAAGAAATGGAAGGGCACTCTTGGCGGACAGATTAAAAAAGCCGTAACCCAAGAGGGCGATTATAAAATATCGCTTATGTCAATAATCAAAGCGGAATGGTCGGTTAAACAAGCATCTGTCGGCGATAAGGTGAAATTGCTGGCCGAAACTAAAGGTGTTGATACGGAAGAAGATGCCATTCTTGGCATTTTTATCAGAGATTCAAATTTCCCCGATAAACCATATAAGACTATTAAGACCAAGCTTAAAAATAATAAAATCGAAGAAGAATGGGAATTTCGGGTCGATGACGACTTATTAAAAGAGCAAGATTCCAAGGAAAAGAAAAAAGGCTACCAAGCGCCATCGTTTTATTTCCTTGTAAGAACTGCCGGAATGGTTCAAAAATCCAATCTTTTGGAATATAAAGATTGGCTGGAGCTAAATATTAAAGATGAGGATGGCAAGGCGGTTGCCAACAAAAAATATAAAGTCTATTGCCCTAACGGACAGGTAAAAGAGGGTAAGCTTGATGGCAACGGCCATGCAAAAGTTGAGGATATCCCGCCGGGAAAAGTTAAGATTTCGATAGAAAAAAATTAGTAATCAACTGGCTTAATTTACGGAAAATAATTTGAGCGACACGATAGAAAAACAAGTAATATTTCGAAATATACTCGGCAAGGTTTCCGCTTTTTCACACAGCACATGGGATATAATTCTTAAAAAAATCAATGTTAATGTGCTTGAGATGGAAGATGTTCTTTTCCATCACAACAGCGCGGTTATGATGCCTGAGGCACCGCTTAGCAAAAAAAATAGAGGCGGCAAAGCTGAAAAAAATCAACTAAAAGTAACCGGAGTAAAAGCACTTGCCTTGATATTCAAGGAATTCGAGTTTGATCCGGATAAACGGATTCTAATTGCCGGCCATACCGATACAAGCGGTGACGCGAAATATAATTTTGGACTTTCCGAACTTCGCGCAAAAAATGTATTGTACCTTCTAATAGGCAAACGGACAGAATGGGCTGATGTATGCTACGAGAAACATCGAATCAAAGATTACCAGCAGATACTTAAACACTGCTACAGCCATCGCAAATGGAAATGCCACCTCTACTGGTGCGATGATAAATGGGGCAAAAATACCAGGGAACGGACTAAAACTTTTATTACAGAATATAATAAACTAAATATCTATCCCGATGAGCCGGATATTCCTGTTGATACAACTATCGAAACTATCAATAACGACTCCAAACACCGCTGGCCTAAAATATTATGGAAAGCTGTTTATGATTTATATATCCAGGACATATGCGGCGTTTTAAGTATAACTAAAGATCAGCTTGAAAACAGACAGCAAAATGTAATCAAGTTTGTTGATGATAAAAAGAAATTTGTCGGCTGCGGCGAATCTTTCCCAATTGATAAATCACAGAAAGATAATCATCGGTCAAAAGCTAACCGTCGAGTTGTAATCCTCTTTTTCGATAAGGATGAAGCTCCCGAAACCATCGACTGCCCAACGGATGTTAATAGCACTCACAAGGAAAAGGATTGCCCTATTTGGCATGGTCTTCATTTTTTGCCATTGTATATTAAGCCCGAGGACTTGTATTCTGTTGTCTATCATCTGGAATTTTGCTATTACAATCGCGTTAAAGAAAAGTTGATGGATGTTCCTGATGGGCTGAAGATTCAGGCTTTTGAAATAAACGATAAAAACAAAACCCAGGAATTAAATACATCTGTTGATTACAGGAACAAGAATGGTAAAGGTGTCTATTGGGTGAAAGTGCGGTTTAAATCTCCTCTTGATGATAATACTCATAAAAAATTGTATTTCGAATTTAAAACCAAAGATAAATGGATTTATACTAAGAATAAACATAGCGATCCAAAAATTGTAACGAAAACGCCTAATGAAATTAAAGTATTAAATAAGACTGATAATTTTGCGAAAAGATGGAAATATTATGATCTGCCTGAACATTGGTCATCGAGAAACTACTGGACCCGCTATGATAACGATATGAATAAAGGCGCGCGCTATGAGAAGGTTTTCAAAGATAAAGAGCTTAAGCCTATCGATAATAAAACCAACAGCACTCAAGCTGACCAGCCGTTAATGTTTTCGCTTGATGACATTGTTCTCATCAAGAGTGATGGCAGTCAGATTATTAAAGATAAAAATCATCTTGATGCTCCGTTAGATTTACATGCAGATTCGCGCATTACGATGCTCTATTTGGATAAGGCTGATAAATACAAAGTGAAAGTCTACAAACCGAAAACGAATGAAACTTATTTCAGCAATATTGAATTCAAGAAAAACCTGATTACAGATTATCACAGTGCGGCACGAGCTATAATATTTTGCAGTCAATTCTATCATATTTTTGATAAACGTACAAAAAAAGGTACAGGTTTCGTCTACGCCAAAAAACATATTATTGGCGCACGCGCCGCACTAATCTATGATAAAGATGTTAGCGGCAGGCAAGCGCTTAAATACAGCCAAACGTACTTTGACAAAGGCTATTTAGGCGATGGCTGCGGAAACATTGAACTTCACTACCTGCATGCCTGCGAAGTTAAAGATTCCAAACTGGTCGGCGCTCTAATTATCTACTGGTCGGGAAGATTTGTTGTAGATGCCACCAAAGGCGGAGTTGCGCTCGATAAGACACATTTCGTGCAAGAGGGGATGCAAAATGCGATGGACAGGATGAATGCCAAAGACTATCAATTGGAAAAACATTCAGGTCCCTATGATATTATCGTTAAAACTTTCATCTTTTATGAAGCCAAAAAAGATACTCGCGGCGGAAAACATAAATGTACGGTATCGCTTAGAGACGATGCCGGCGGGAGCAGTATTTCACCTGAATCCGCAACATACCGTTCCAGCGCTTATCAGGATGAAGCGAAACCTTTCAAACAGCCTTATGGAACCGGGCCGGATGACCCGCTTAATACTTACGCTGATTATGACGGCAGTACAACGCAGCGTTTAGTAGTTGCTCATGAGCAGGGACACGCTTCCGGCTGGGATGATGAATATGTTTATTATCTTGACGGATACGACCCTGCGACAAGATATAGACAGTATTATGAGGGTATGCCTTATGTAATTGATAAAATTAATTTAATGAGTAATAATCATGCTACCAGAATGCGGAACTTTTGGGGTTATGTGAATTGGCTTACAGATTATGGTAAAAACGGCAAGCCATTAGAGAAGATGCTGAAAGGAACCCAGTTTAAAATTACATTTAAAGATTTGAATTTTCAGCTTAATAAAACGAAATATAAAAATATTTACAAATCTGCATACAACAAGAAAAATTATGCTATTACCGCAAATGCTAAATGCAATTTGCGGCTGTATAAGCTTGGCGATGATGAATTTGCACATGATATAACTAATAATCAGGTTTATAATGGAATATTGGTTGTTATTACATATATTAATGCCAAATTTAAGCGAGACCCGGCTCATGTTATACCGCAACTAACTCCTATACAAAAGCGGCAATGGTTAGTTGAACTTGAAAAAAGAGTAATACTTATGTTGGGCAATAAATTCCGTCTAAACTGTACCTCAGATGCCAATCATGATTTCTCTAATGTGTTTTTACGCTTTATGCCTCATTATATTTACAATACAGCGCATGCGGATACCCATTTCACGCTTGAGGTTACCAAAGACAATACTAATACATTTAATCCGACAGGTTCAACCATTAAGGTAGGCAGCAGCTGCCCTGCCAGCAAAATAATCAGATATATATACGGCAAGACCACCGGGACAGCAAACTTAGCCGCCGGAGATTTATCTAAAATTAAAGACTGGATCGAGCACGAAGACCAAACCGGTGAAAGTTATTCAATTGTGGCTTTGTAATGAGTAAACGCAAGCAATTATCTTATGTATTGATATGGTATCTGTTTTTAATACTAATCTCATTAAGCTGCTTAAATGCGAGCGAAAAAACGCCGCAAGCAGGAGGTGATATAAATATGAACGACAATATAACCGACAAATCAACCTACCCTACCTACTTGGCGAACTACGGACGCAATTCTTATATCCCCGTAGAGTCAAACAGCAAAGGTAAACTTGGCTGGTCTGCGGAAATACCGCTTAAATCAAACCAGCATCCGAGAAACGTGATGGTCTGGGAAGGAAATTTGGTAGTCGAGACCGAATCAAATATTATTGTATATGACAATAAAGGGGATTTCCTGTGGGAGCGTTCAAAGGTTTTCAAGTCGCCTATAGCTATTGGCAATAAATTTCTGTATTATGAAAACGAAAATTTCTTTCTTGATGTAGTGGACACGGCAAATAAATCAGTCTACGAAAATATTTCAATCCCTGAAGCCGCCAATGAGAATTACCCGATTTATTTATTCGCGCCCGAAAAAGAGACATTTATTGCCGCTATTCAGTTTGTCGGCGGTGAGGATGGTACACCCGCCGAAGCCCGTTTTCATATGACTAAATTCGGCGACCGCATTTCGACATGGGAGCATGGGATTAAAGGAGCGCTGAGTTTACCGCCGCTATATATTGCTGAAGCAAACAAGCTAGTGATATTTATGAAAGATATTTCATATTTCGATACCGATACCGGCAAAAAAATCAGCCAAATTAATTTTCCCTTAGAGTCTCCCGTAAATTGCTGTGCCGGTAATGATGAGATGCTGTATATGCTCGGCTATGAAAACAACCAGATTGTTCTTGCCGCATTCACGGATGATGGAATAATAAAATGGCGCTGGATTGATACATCCGCAGGCAAAGCCTTATTAAAAAAACAACCGCCTATTAATGGTGCTGATAATATCATATATGTATTAGCCTCCGATGAAGTTTTTGCTGTCAATCGACACAAACTATTATGGTCATTTGCGCCAGAAAATAAAACTATCGGTTATGGAACCGCTCTGGCGGATGGCTCTTTACTATTGACTGCAGATAACTCACTTTATCGCTTGGATAGCAAAGGCGAAACGATGTTTTCTGTCGATTTTGAAAAGATGATTACGGCTCCACCGGTGGTGGACATTAACGGCAAGATTTATATTGCAATGCCAGATGAATTGGTGTTAGTTAAATAATTAATGAAACTTAAAACTAATGAATTTTCAGGATTAAATAAATTAACTTAATAGGGGGTCTTACGAAAGGCAGCGTTTATGACTAAAGTAAAAAATCGATTCCAATTCGAGCTTCCCGACGGTTGGGAAGACCAGACTGTATATATATTCGAAGGGCCTGAAAGCAGCGGCATTGAACACAGGCTGATGCTGAATATTGACCGTCACCTTCAACATGATGATATAAACGATTTCGCGCATGAGAAAACTGATGCGTTAAAAGAGTCAGTTCAGGGTATTAGTATCCTGAAGGATGAAGAAACAACTATCAGAGATGGTAATCCGGCTTATGAGTTCGTTTACAAATGGATTCCAAGCGATGAGAAAGTAATCTTCTATAAATTTGTTTTTATTATAAAAGATGATATTGGATTCAGCTTTTCTGCGATGTTCTCCAAGAAAACTCTTAAGACTGTTGGTTTACAGATGGGTGAAATTATTGAATCGCTTATACCGGGGACATATTATCCTTCAAGTGAGTAATTCCAGATATAGCAATTGATTTGTTAGCGGTAAACATAACCCGCATTACTCACAAATCTTAATCCTCCCATAGGCAGACTCTTCTGCCAGCCTGCCTGAGGCGCATTATTTATAAAAAATATTGAAAGTCATTGCTCCGCCTCGGGCAGACGCTGCAACAATCTCATTGTTGCTGTGCTGATTATAAGCATTGAGATTGCCGCGCTCTCTTTGGTCTCCGCCTAAGGCGGAACAATGACTGATTGGCATACCGCTGCATTACTTTATAGAGTTTATGAATAATGCGGGCTGTAATAAATAATCCGGGCAAATAAAAAAGGCGGCCTTACGGCCGCCTTTGAGTTCGAATATCAGAAACTACTTGGTGGAACCAGTCGGTAAAACTCTACCTTGAACAGGCGGAATTTCACAGTTTGGCCAGCCAGCAGGTGCAGTTGCTGGTGGAGGATCAAAAGACGGATCAACAGGATGCCAGCAAGGCAAGTAATCAGTACACCACATGATCGATTGCGCGCCTCTGAAGTAGCCTACAAGCTTGATAACGTCGCTGCCCATTACGATACAGTCGCCGTTAGCATCTGCGCTTGCCCAGAAATATGGATTGGCAGCTTCCGAATTATGCATCATGCATGGAACCGAAGAAGGCGAACCCTTGAAGTAGTTAACCAGATAAGTAACATCGCCGCCGATTACTCTCGGTATCCAAAGACCTAAATGCTGGTTAACATCGCCAGCCATGTATTCGTAGCAATCCGGACCGCCGCTGCCAACCTGGAAGGTTACCGGCACTCTCTGTGTCAGAGCTAACGGGTCGTTGGATGTGAAGTTGATAGCGCCAGTATAGAGTCCTTCGGAAGTTAAGTTCTCGGCATCCATAGTAACGTTAATATCAACATCAGCGCCACCCGGAGCGATATCGAATGCAACAGAATTATCTCTAGCTGCGAGGGCGATATCAAGCCATACATCTTCTTCAGGTCCAACCAGACACATTGAAAGATCACGGTCGTAAGCACCCATTGAATCGCCGTCAGCATAGTAGCATAACGAAGCGTCATCAGCTGTACCAACAGGAGCGCAAGCCCACAAGAAGACGCAGTTTGCCGGGGTACCGACGCCTACGCCCTGAATTGAGAGCCAACCACTAAAGAGGGAAACTGGAGTTGTTAATGTAACATGGTATTCCTTCATAGTGTATGCGCCGCCAATAAGCCATGATGTCGCTTCAGGAGTAATTGAATATACGCCTGTATGAACCGGCATACCTGGTGTGCCGCCGGCATCAGCATAGATTTCGACGTTGAAGTCCATAGGTTCTTCATCACACTCTTGCCATCCAGCATCATACTCGAGGTCGAGACCCCAGAAGACTATTTCTTCAATGGTGCCGTAAGCAGAGGCAAAGTTCTCATAGCGTTTGTATTCAAATACATCATTTGAATCGCTGGTAGCAAAAGACCAGTCAACAAGCTCGGGAACTTGCGAATAAAACGAACCAACAGGACATTCCGGATCATCCGGAGGAGCTTCGCCGAAGTCCATAGTGAAGTGATAATCACCATAATCAGTACCATAACCGTCAACGACGATGTAGTAAGTACCTGTAGCTAAGAATAAGTCGATGAACTCGGATTGATAGTTAGTACAGGAAGGTGCATCATCACAGCAATCGATGAGTACAGTATCAGAGTCATACACATACATCTTTGTATCGTATGTAGTAAGAACCGGATCGCAGACGCTGATGTTAAAGTAATTATCAGAAGCTACCGTGTATGAGTAAACGACATCTGGTGCAGTTGAACCGGAGTACGGACAAACTTCATCATAGTCGTTCGTATAACTATCGGTAGTACCCATAACGTCATAAGGAAGCGCAGCAATAACTGTTGCGTTAGCAATGTCATCGCCACCCTGCAGAATTACGCTAGGATTAGGTTTATTCGGAGAGTTATTGCTCGGAGCCTTATCGTCAATTGCTAATGCCAACTGAGCAGACTGAGCCATATCCACAGTTCTCGGTATGGAAGCCGAAATTGGCGGAGGATCGATAGAAACCGCAGCGGTAACTCTAAGTGTGTCTGTGCCGTTATTGGAAACGGTCAGAACATCAGTGTCAACATTGCCGGGTCCATAAGTAGCGACTTCGCCATGTATGGAATCAGGTGTAACATCAAATTCTGCATACGGAATCTCGGTAATATCGAGCGTGTAAAGCCCGCAGTTAGAGCCATAACCGTCAACAACGACATAATACGTGCCAGCCGGGAAGTAGCCTTCTACTTCTGACATAAGACCGCAGAAATCATCGTTATAAAGGTAATGTTCGCTGCCGCAGCATTCACCTTCAAAGATTCCAAGTTTTGTATCCCAGCTTACAGCAGTATTACAGAGTGTGATATTCAGCATATGAGCGCTGGTAAGAGTCATCTCATAAATCACTTCCGGAGCCGATGAACCAGTCCAGCAGAAGTTAGAGAAGTCGCAAGTATTATGTGCAACATCCTGATACGGAAATGCTTCAGGAATAATGAACGGATCCGAGCAGTGATCGCCCTGAACAGGCGTTGCACCTTCAGTAATAGTAATGCTGTAGTCAAACGGAATACCGTTATTATCGGCATCGACAATCATAGCCGGCCAATAGAGGGTATTAGAACCGTCGTTGTAAACTTGACCAAAGAACATTGAGACTCCGTCAAAACCGCTGACGCAGGTAGTATCAGGAAAGACATAACTGGTGGCATTTATTATGCCATTGCAGTCGCAGTCGTGAGTAAGACTAAGACCGGCATTGCCAGCATCAATATCAGTCGGGCACATCTGTATTGTAATATCATTCCAAGTATATGGCAGATCAAAATCGAACCATACGCCATTCCAGCCGGTGCAATCGGGACCGGTGCAGAATGTTGTGCCTGAACCGGTAGCCGGTGTGAACGGACCGGAGATAGTCTCGGAATTAGCGCATTCATCATTAGCAGGAGGAGTACATGGATTCAAGCTAACATCAAGAACCAGGTTGCCATAGCCAGAATATGAGCTAAAGCCGCCAGCTTCAATCAGATATGTGTTGCCGGAAACAACAAAAATTGTGACAGAAGCTCTGGAATTAATAGGGCATCCGCAACCATCATCGCAATGAGCCAATGAAGTACCTAATGGCGAACATGTGCAGCCATCATAAACTTCAATTTCAGTGTCGAAATCAGAATCGCAAAGGCTTATGGTTGCTAAACCGTTATCAGAAGCGGTATAGCAGTACCAGACGTTGAAATGAATCGCATTGGTGCCTTCGCCATCATCAGTAGCAAACCTAGTCCAAGCTGTGTAATTGCCTTCGCCAATAGCCAAAGCGTTATCGCAATCGTCATTAGCAGGAGGACCAGTCGGGCATGGAGTAGTACAATCCAAGCTCACATCCCAAGAGCCGCTAAGAATATCGCAGCTGTCTTCGAGAACATCAACACATGTCGGGTTGTAGCCTAATGAATCATAATCGTAGCAGCAGCGGCCAAGTGGCGGAGCTGAGCTGGCGAAAATATCCAAGCTAAATAAAGGTATACAATCAGGTGATGGCCAAGTATCGATCATCAAGTAGTATGTGCCGGCAGCGAGGAAGATATTTTCCACGGTGCGAGCGGTACTACCGGAACCGGTATTAACCTCGATACAATCGGCATCCGGCGGGCAGTTGTCATCAATAGCCAAGCCGCCATAGGTGGTGCCCATCGGATCGAATGTGTAGCCAATCCAGGTATCAGTTGTAACGGTGATTTCATAAATAATGTCTTCGCCGCCATCATAATAACCCAAGCAGGTTTCGCTATAGTCATCAACTCTGCCGCAGGTTGTATTCGTATCAGTGTACGGGAAGTCGGCAGGTATGGTAACCGTAACGGGATCAGTACAATCATCACCAAATAGCGGGAAGCATGGGTTGGTTGTACAATCGCCTTCGCCCCAAACGCCGGTATAAGTGGTGATACATTCGTTGGCATCAACACCGTCTACGCAATCCGGATCATACGGGTCGCCATAGCAGCAGCGGCCGTCCGGTAAAGCGCTTTCGGTGATTTCCAACCTGTATGCGCCGCAATTAGGCATTGCATAACCGGAACCATCGACATTGATGTAATAAGTTCCCGGGGCAAGAGTCTGATCAAGCAATTCCGCATGAAGGCTTGAAGTATCAGGACAGCTTCCCATAGTGCCATAATCAATTTCAGTTCCACCGCAGTTAGCATCATCATACAGCCAAATATAGCTGTTATAGTTGGAATCGGAGTTGCAAAGCGAGAATGACAGATTTCTATACTGAGTAAGAGTGAAGGTGTAAATAACATCCGGAGCGCCCCATTCGTAGTCATCCACGAAGTCGCAGCTATTGCGTGTGCTGTCAACATACGGGAATACTTCCGGAATAACAATTGCGGTTTCACAAATTTCGCCAGCCGGCGGAGGAGTGCCAGCGGTAACATTAACGGTATAATCAAAATCAATACCGTTGCCGTCAGCATCAACAATCCAAGCAGGCCAGTAAATAGTACCGCGAGCGGCGGAATATACTTGGGTAAAGCGCAGTGTAATGCCATCATAGCCGCTAGTACAGGTAGTATCCGGCCAATCGTAGTCAGTGGAGTTGATTACGCCATTGCAGTCGCAATCTGCCACAAGAGAAAGACCGGCATTGCCAGCGTCAATTGTGGTCGGGCACATCTGGATTTCAATATCGTTCCAGGTGTACGGCAGGTCGATTGAGTACCAGGCGTCTTGGTCAAAAGCGCAGCCAGGGGTAGTACAGAAACATGTACCACTGCCGGTTTCCGGATAAGTGTCTAATGCAATAGCATTGACACAATCATCGTTAGCCGGAGGCGAGCATTCGATCGAGCTTACATTAAGTACCTGGTTGCCATAGTTAGCGCTATAAGCGCCAGATTGAATAAGATAAGTATTGCCTGCAACAATCGCGAATTCGACATAAGACTGCAATGCTCTTGCATCGCACTCACCAGAGTCGTCATTGTAGATTATTTCAGTAGTAGGCGGGCAAGTACATTCTTCCCAAACAGCTAACTTGGTATCAAAGTTTGATTCGCAAAGTTCAGCTGTAGCATAACCGGTAACCGGTGCGGTATAGCAGTACCAGATATCTCTGTTAATTGTATGAGTGCCAATACCGTCAGTAGTGGCAAATTCGGTATAAGCTTCATAAGTGCCATCGCCAATAGCAGTAGCATTAGCGCATAAATCATTGGCCGGAGGACCTTCCGGACAAGGATCATCAGTACAATTCAAGCCCTCAACCCATGAAGAACCGTCAATAGTATCACAGTATTGTTCTATGATATTATCAATACAAGATGGGTTGTAGCCGAGTGTGTCATAATCATAACAGCAGCGGCCTACTGGCGGAACCGGGCAAGGATCGTCTATGCAATTTAATGCTTCCGTCCATACCTCATCAGCGCCTTGGCAGTTAACTTCATAAATACCATCAGTACAAATTGGTACTAACGGATCGGTGTTGTCACAGCAACGGCCTGTAGGCGGAGGAGTACCAACAACAATCGTAACATCGAGGTCGGGAATACAGAAAGGAGAAGACCATGTATCCACCATCAGGTAGTATGTACCAGCGGCTAAGAATACAGCTTCCTCGGTGCGTGGGGCACTGGAAGATGCAGTGTTAACAAATAAACAACCGGCATCCGGGAAGCAGTCTGTCGAAACAGTAAAGCCCATATAAGTTGTACCCTTCGGATCGACTGTAATATCAACCCAAGTATCGGCTGTAACGTTTAATTCGTAGAAAAGGTCTTCGCCGCTATCATAGTAGCCAAGACAGGTAGCGTCATAGTCATTGAGTCTTCCGCAAGTAGTATTCGAATTGGAGTACGGAAGAGCGGCAGGAATGACAACCGGTATCGGTGTAGTACAATCATTACCAGCTAACGCAATACAAGGATCGTCGGTGCAATTCAAGTCTTGAGTCCAGACTTCATTTACGTCTTGACAATCAGCTTCGAAAACGCTGTCTGTACAAACCGGTACGTAAATATCGGTATTGTCGCAGCAGCGGCCAATCGGAGCACCTGTGTAACCGTCAATGCTAATGTCAAAATAGAAACAGCCTTCTGACCAGTTATCCAGCATGATATAGACGGTTTCGCCTACGCCTACTGGAATATCAGCTAAGCTGACTTCAAAGACATTATAACCAGTTGTTGCAACGTCAATACATGACCCAGTCGGGGGACATGTGTCATCAACAAGAAGACCAGGATAATCTTCGGTGCAGTTCGTTACATCAATATTAAGGTAGATTATCTCAGAGCCATCATTAGTGAATTCATACATAATGTCTTCGTCGCCATCATAATAGCCAAGACATGTTTCGTCGTAATCATTGCCTCTGCCGCAGGTGCTGTCGGAAGCAGTATACGGCAGATCGGCTCTAACGACTGTATATGGATAGGAGCAATTGTCGCCTTCGTTCGGGACAGGGCACGGATCGGCAGTACAATTAAGACCTGCAGTCCAAACATCATTGGCACCCTGACAATTGGCTTCTATAACATCTGTACAAACAGGGGCAAGCGGACTTGTATAATCACAACAGCGTCCCGTTGGCGGAACAAATTCTTCGCACAGAATCGACACATGATAAGAGCCTTCAGTAGTAGAGTTATACGGAAGGACTAAAGCCCAGTATGTTCCCGGAACCAGATTATCCATCGTAATCAGGGAATAGTAACCCTGACCACCATCATCGTCGTAGTCTAACTCAAGTGTGCAATCATTCGGACCATAGAGATACATTCTTGTATCATTTATATCGTCAAGAGCGCAAGCATCGTTAGGATCAAGAGTTTCAATAGTAACACTCCAGAAATCATAAGTATCATCGAGAGTGAACTCGTAATAATCCTCTTCATCAGGATCAAAACCAATATCAGCGCACCAAACGGTATCGCCGCAGGCAACTACCTGAGCGCTATCGCAAGGGTCATTCGGTTCGACTTCATAGACTATAGCCAAAGGCTCAGGAAGCGGATCACCGCTGGATTTGGCGAGAAGAGCCTGATAACCAGCTATCTCATCAGAACTGATAGCATCATCAAGCTTAAGCTCGCTCATCCGATCGGCATCGCTGACTTCAGCGAGTTTACGCTGTAAGTCGGCATCAGCTTCAAATTCAGCATTAAGTTTGGCTTCTTCGGCCGCAAGTTTCGCCTGAATTTCAGCATTATCATCCTGAATAGCAACTTGCTCCTGAACATCAACTTGCTTGGCGGCAAGATTGATTTCTTTTTGCCGGTCGGCCTGTTGTTCGGCCGCTGCTTTATTGGCAGCTGTTTGCTCATCAGTGAATAAAGTTTGAACGGAAGATTGAACTTTATTTTTCAAAGCGGCTTCTTCAGCATTGATTATTGCTTGTTCGGCGGCTATGCCGGCTTTTTTGGCAGCAACATTGGCTTTTTCTTCAGCCATTCTTTGCTGCCTTTCAGCCTTAATAGCTTCTTCACGGGCAATTCTTTCCTGCTCGGCAGCTATTTTTGCCGAGTTATCAACGTTGTCTGTTTTAACAGTAACTTTGCCATCATTAATGGTTTTTGCTACTGTAGCTTTATTATCTTGTTTTAAGTCTTTGTTAACAACATCTTGGTTAGCCCAAACAAAAAGTAATCCAAAGGCCAAAATCAATACTGCTGTCAACAGTAGAGTTTTCCTCATTTACATTTCCTCCAAAAAATTAAGAGGTTACTACTACAAAAAATTACAAAAACTTACCTGATTCCCAAATTCAAAGTTAATAATTTAAAGTGGAACTCTTCGTTAATAATTTATTCTCTTGGTTATCTTGGTGATGGTTTTACTTCTTTAGGATAATTTGCAAAACCAATAACTTAAAAAAAGTCATAATAATTTTCATCTAAAAGCAAATCTAAAGAAGTACTAACATCTTTATCTATTGATAAATAATTAATTTTCCTTGACTATATTTCGAATCGAGAAAACGAACCATTTACCAAATGCTAATTCTTTCCTCCTTCTCGTTCTGAAATTGTTGTTAATTGCTTTACTTACCTGATTTTTGTTAAATAATTATGGTTTTGAAGACCAATTAAGTGCATATACTAATAATTTATTTACTCACAATCCTTGCTTTTCTAACATCTTAACCTTCTCATTATCAAGCTAACGATCTAAGTTTATAACCTTTATTTTATACCCGTGCAGGTTATTTCAGACGAACCATAAATTGGATACTTTAGCATACAAGCTAAGGTATGTTTTAATATAGATTATAATTATATGCTGTCAAGCTATTTTCTGTAAATTTATCTCTATTTTACATTAAATTGTAATATTACTGTCCGGCCTTTTGTCCGCCTTAGGCGGATGCTATAATGATGTCATTCCCA
>JAGGSN010000106.1 GCA_021159005.1 Candidatus Zixiibacteriota bacterium
CACTTCCGATACCGCCACATCGCCCGCAGAACCACAAAAGTATCTTTGAGCGGTCGGAACTTCGATTTTCCTTTGCGAGGGTAGTAGTTGATCGGGATGCTCTTGATCCGCAGCCCTAACCGGACCGCCTTCGCCGTGATCTCTGTCTCGATGCCGAATCCATCTTCACTGAGACACATCCTTTCTATCGCGCGGCGGGACAACCCGCGGAATCCGGACATGTTATCGAGCTTCTGACCGTAGAGGAGCCGGAACAATCGACGTGATAGCCAATCACCAATCCTCAAGACGCTCGGCAGCGATCCTGCGATGAAGTGCGTTCGCTCGCCGATCACAACGTCGTTGTGCTTAAGATGCTCGATGAACTCGGGTAGTAGGTACAGCGGATAGCTGCCATCGGGGTCAACAAAGATTACGTCCCCATCGCCGTTTCGCAATACCCACTCGAATGCCATCCTGAGCCCGGACCCCTTGCCTCGACCGTCGTCTATGAGTACCGGTACACGCTGTTCCCATCGAGCGATATTTTTGGTGTCGTCTGTTGACCTGCCATCAACGACCACGATCTCCGCGTCCTTGCAGATCGTTCTGATGGCGGCGATTGTGGATGCGATGGACTGTGCTTCGTTTTTTGTCGGCAAGATGATTGTTACTGGCATAGTGGTGATGATGTGTGCGGCAAGGTTTAAATACCTGTCGATACAAGGATAAGGCGCGATCTCTTCTTGATCTCACCGGCGGTTGATCGCCGCCGGTCTTCACCGCCTCGCGATGAAGAAATCGGGTGATCGCACAGAAACCAAGAACAACGGCGGCGAA
The DNA here is from genome assembly GCA_021159005.1 of Candidatus Zixiibacteriota bacterium. Classification (NCBI taxonomy): domain Bacteria; kingdom Pseudomonadati; phylum Candidatus Zixiibacteriota; species Candidatus Zixiibacteriota bacterium. The sequence goes on from JAGGSN010000106.1 coordinate 820, forward strand.
GATCGTTGAATATACACATAAAAATAGCTGTCGCTTTACGCGATGAGAAGAGGTCGTGAGAACGTGGCGGCTAAAATAAAACCCATCGAAACGAGGTACAACGGATACCGTTTCAGATCACGACTGGAGGCGCGGTGGGCAGTCTTCTTTGATACACTCGGCATCAAGTACGAATATGAGAAAGAAGGGTATGATCTCGGAAAAGCGGGGTATTATTTACCAGATTTTTGGTTACCGCAGGTTCACATGTGGGCTGAAGTGAAACCGGTCGAACTCACTGAAGAGGAACATGAGAAATGCGACGCTTTGGTGATATTATCGGAGTGCCCCTGCCTGATGCTAATCGGCATGCCCGAAGACAAACCATACTGGGCGAGATGCCCAAACATAGCCTATGAATGTGAAGAGGATGGATTAACCATTACAAATATAAAAAGTGTATACACAACCGACGAAGATTTCTGTTTAACCAATTATCATGGCTACGTGACGGATGAACACCGATTCTACTCACAACCGGATGGGGAAGAAGACTCTCATTGGGAAGATACCAGAGCCGCAGCATTTGCAGCGAGATCAGCTAGATTTGAATTTGGAAACAGATGACCAGCCACGAAACAATCGAGAATATCAAGAGTAAGATCGATATAGTTGACCTGATCTCTTTGGACTGCGAACTATCGGGTTCAGGGGATGAATACCGCGGCGCGCACGAAAACCGGCATCAAAGCGAATCTGGAAATTGTCTGGTCGTCAATCGATCAGAGGGGATGTGGTATTGCCACAGTCAACACTGCAAATGTGGTGGAGACTGCTTTGACTGGATAGCGGACAGAGAGGGGTTAGACATCAAAAACGATTTCCATGAAATACTTCAGATCGCCGCTGACTATGCAGGAGTAGAGATACCAGGCGAATTGCAGAACCACGAGAGACGCCGCGTATTCGAGTGTATGACAGCCGCTGCAGAGCACTTTCACTCGAACCTAACCAATGAGATGTATGATGACATCGAGGCTCGCTGGGGCATTACAAGAGCCACCTGTGACAAGATGCGGATAGGTATATCAAAAACAGATCACAGCCTCGAAGAGTATCTATTAAAACAAGGGTTTACTTTCGACGAGATGCACCAGACGGGGTTATTCACCGGAGACGTTAGCCTCTTCCCATATTTTAAGGGGAGGTACGTTTTTCCGTATTGGGTACAGGGACAAGTCCGATATATGATCGCAAGAGCAACGAAGTGGACTCCGGATACGAAATATGAAAAAACGAAGAATGGAAACATAATAAAATTCAAAAAACTCCGCACACGATCAAAGAAAGCTAAATATATCAGCGAATACGTCAGAAACGATGTGATATTCGGCGTCGATTCGATGAAGTCAGGGGAAGGAGATTACTGTATAATCACAGAAGGAATAGCGGATGCTATTATGGCGATACAGGCTGGATTCGCGTGTGTCAGTCCGGTCACAACACTGTTCAGAGAAAAAGACCATGCTCCAATCCTGCGCCTCGTGAAAAAATTTAAAAAAGTCTATATATGTATGGACAACGAGAAAAACGAAGCGGGGTTGGCGGGCGCATACTCAATTGCGAAACATCTCATAAAGAACGGCGTTGATGCATCAATAGTAGAACTTCCGAGGTCGTCTGGTGTCGATAAAATCGATTTAGCTGAATACCTGCGAGATCACAGCGTGGAGAGCTTTAAAAATCTTTTTATATCGGCGTACAAACCACCCGAATTCTTTTTGCCACCAGCGGAGATGTTTTTAAACGAAAAAGGGGTATTTGCTCCAAATTTATTCGCTGACTGGATATTCAATGAATCCGGATTATATTTTTTAACATTCATTGATTCAGAAGAGACCATATATTATGATGGCGGTCTTTACAAACCCCATGGCGAGAAATACATCGGTAAAATAATCGAAGAAGTTATGGCAGGGCATAAAGTAAGCAAACGTGACGTGGGAGAGGTGGTCGGGCATATCAACAGACGCACATACATCGAACGCGAGATGATCGATAATGATATTAACCTCATCAACATCGAAAACGGGTTGTTGAACATCAAAACACGGGAGTTCAAACCACACACACCAGAATACTATTCGATGGCACAAGTCGGAATTCGATATGATCCAGAAGCGGAATGCCCAGCGTTCGATCAATTTTTATTGGATATACTGCCAGAGACTGTTGACCGGATGCGGATTGAGGATCTCTTCGGATATTGCCTGATACGTGATTATCGTATTCAGAAATGGTTTATGTTTCATGGTCAGGGCGCAAACGGGAAGGGAACGTTGTTAGAAGTATTAAAGAAGTTCTTAGGAAGCCACAACGTGTCCGGGGTCGAACTACAGCGACTTGATGATCCGTTCTTACCGGCTGAGCTATACGGTAAGCTGGCAAACATCGTCGGCGACCTCTCCAGTAAGGAACTGTATCAAACGGGTCGATTAAAGTCGTTATCATCCGGTACAGATGTAATACAAGCACAAAAAAAGTATGGTCAGCCATTTACGTTTATCAATCACGCAAAACTGATTTATGCGGCGAACGAACTGCCAAAGACAAAAGACCAGACACTCGCGTTCTGGCGACGGGTCTGTCTTTTAGAGTTCAGACAGACGTTTGTAGGCAAAAAAGATGACCGTCACATGGTAGAAAAACTCACCACAGAGGAAGAACTTTCAGGGATATTGAATCATGCATTGGCGGGCGTGGAGCGCATCATAAATGATGATAGCATACTCACAATAGATGACTACGAGAGAGTCGAGAAATTGTACATCAGAGGAGCTGACTCAATCGAGTCGTTCTACACGGATATGATCACCATCACAACAGATGAGAACGATCAAATCGGGGGAAATGAAATATATAAACATTATTTAAAGTATTGCGAAGATGGAAATACCACCGCCAAAACGCAGACAAGAAGGACATTCACGTCACAACTAATGACTAAACCCGGATTAGATTACACAGAAAACCTATACGACGAAAATGGCAAGAAAATGCGTGGCTGGAGGTTTATAAAGGTCAAAGACTACTCGAACCCTGCAGATGAAAAAACCTGTAATTCACACGCACAACACGCAATTCCTTTATTTGTTTCGCGAACAAAAAGATCACCAGAAAATCTAAAAAAAAGTGAAAACCAACAAGAAAGCGATAAGCGTGTTAAACGTGTTATGCGTGTTGAAGATTTATCAGACGAAAGTAAACAGAAGATTCTTGATGCGGTCAAGTCGCGTATCTGGCGACTTGGGTACTCAAAAGGCTTCACAGAATTCACCTCCATGCACGTCCTGATGGAGATGAAGGGCTACAACTTCCCCGAAAAACTCACCGTCGAACTCATTGAACAGATGATTGATGATAACATCGAGATGTTTCAGTTCCTGAATAAGCCGATCATTAAATCTGGGGATAAATACGTTCCGAAAGAAGAATAAACC
>JAGGSN010000107.1 GCA_021159005.1 Candidatus Zixiibacteriota bacterium
TGAAACATACTATACTATAAAGATTTTACCGGAATTTTCGGGGAAACTCCTGCAAAAGCCGGGTTTATTGATGAGCCTCGTCTCTATTTTGCCATTTTCCCCACACAGGTCTGAAAAACTGCATAAATTTTGCCGCAACCTCTTTATTTGCTTTCGTGTTAGGATGAGAATCGCCTTTTCTGTTAACGCAATATTCTGCTTTTAGAAAATTGTCAGAACCGGCAAGGGCATTAAATAAATCAAATATGGCAAAATTGTCAAAGCCCGTTGATTTTTTATAATCAGGCAGGAAGTCGTTAATCAACCAGTTATTAAACTCTCTTGCTCTATTAGCTTCCTGGAAAGATTTTCCATCTGAGACAAGAGGCGGTGCGGTTAAGTAAATAAATAATTTATCATTGTTTTTAGCTATTTCATTTCTTAGCTGGTTAAATACCGCTTTGTAGTTAGCTATAGTTCTTTCATTGCTTAACGGGTTGCCAGGTTCATGGCCCTCGCCCGCAATAAAACTATTCGGGAAACAAGACTTGAACATCACAATATCATTTGAGCTGCCATCAGTATAATATTTATTCGGATGAGACTTGAATTTAATAATCTTGTCCATATCATTCTGAAACTTCGGCAGCCAATAACACATATCGGTATGTTCGCCAATTTCACTGCCATAGGTAGAGCTTTTTACAAGTATGTTCATTTCCAGAAGACTATCCTGCAAGCCGCCTTCATATAAAATCCCGCTGCCGACCGAATGATGAAGGAAAACCATTTTCTTTGGATACTTATTATCAAGAATATCCGTGAGTTTTTCTAAATGCTTACTGTAATCATTTTTTACGTTCTCGATATATCTTTTCACGCCAAAATATTTATACAAAATAAAAAGTCCGATGAAATTGCCAATTATCGAAATTATCAGTATTATTATCAAAAGCTTGCTCATAGCCAATCTCCATTTATTGTAATTATTACAATTTTATAAAGAATAACTATTTTTTAATCGGCAGTCAATGGAATTGATTGAAAACAAGCCGGAATTTTGCAGTTGGAAATAGTAATTATAACGCAGTTTGTTCACATTGCTTAACAAACGCCGTATTAACTTGCACTATTAAAAAATTTAATCCGGCGCAGGCTGACTTTTTTGGCAAAACTATCGGAAGCAACTTCCGACAGCACAAAAGCTCTGGTTAACAAGAGCCATAATAGCACAATTGTTGTTGTCAAAAAGATTAACCGATATTATTGATGCCAGCTTAAATTTACAGGCGGTCCTATACCTCGAATAGTCCCAAAAAGAGGATACGGATGACCTGCGCTCCAACGCATAAGACAACCGTTATGATTGGGCGAATAGTATTTCAATATCAATCGCTGTGAAAAATCACCAACAATCCATCTATTTGTATATTTATCGGGATATACGCTTCCATATTCTTGTTCGGTAGGCAATTGACTTTTTCTGAAGCCATCTACCAAGCATTCTATAAATATCGCCGCCGAATCCGTAAAATCCGATAGGAAAAAGCTAACTATAGGCTCGGCTGAGAGATTTTCGATATCAACCGTTATCGTGTCATTGCTTATCTGCCAGAAAAATATCATGTCTGAGGAATCGGGATATATCTGTCCCGGTTCAGCGAAGGACTGCAAACTTGACAACCCGACGATCATTATACTTAGAAATAACCGCAAAATAAACTCCTGACGCGAGTTCCCTTTTTGTTCTTTGAATATAGAAACCAACCGGCATCACCTCTTGACGAAGAGTTTCCACTTTTCTGCCCAGAATATCATACACCGATACATCATAAACAGCTTCTTCAATAATCTGCCATCTAAAAGCAGGGCCCGTATTTGATGGATTGGGGTGAACCTGCAGCCCGAAGGCTACGGGCCTTGGATCCAGTTCACCCCCCTCGGAGGGCCTATGCCTAAGCCTGTGTTGTAATACACCGTATCCGAAACAATCGCTTCCGAGGTGTCATCTACCGTAGAAATCGCCCGAATAGTAAATAAAGCCCAATCTCCAACATTAGTTAGTATTACGGAATTTTCCTGAATATCCTCGGCTGGTGAAACACCTGTTAATGAATCAACTACTCCATTTATTGTGTATGACCAGATATAATGGTCAAGCGGATTGCCATAATCAGGCGCCTGCCAGGTTACAGCCAGATGACCATCATGGTCATTAAACTGCGCTAAAGCAGTAATAGGGAGAATCAACAGAAATAGCAGTATTAATGCTTTCTTCATTTTTTTAGCTTCCTCATTTAAAAAATTAAACAGAAGTTTTACAAACTCAACGAATCATTATAGTAAAATAATTTGCCAAAGCAAACATATTTTATATGGCATTCGTTTTTTTTACGTAGATGTCGGATTTTTGAAGTGTTTCCATAGAAGAACGATTACATTAAATATCGATTATCTCTTATAATCATATCGAGAGCTGGCGGCGGAGTTTGGGAACACCATAATATTGTCGGGTTGTTGCCTTTAAAATAATTAATCATAAAAGTAATGTCAGAACCCATAAACTTGCAGTCGCCATTAGCATCGGCAGCCGAATACAGCCATGACTCGGCAGATTCATTCCAGCAGGAATCAGGCGGCGGCATTCCCTTTCCTCTGAAATAATTAACGCCATATACAACATCGCTGGCTAAAATGATCTGATTGCCGTTAATATCGCCAGGCACAAAGAGGCAGTCATTTTCCGAGTAAACTTGCTTGCGGTGAAATGTTTGGGAAAACTCCGGAAATTATTAATGCTTGATAATTATTCGCTTATTATTTAATGTTATATATGTTTTGGTTAATAACCGGAGCCGCTGAAATCTAATTGATTTAGCTGCGGCTTCCAAAAACCGTTTTTAAATAAAAATCTCGACGGAGGCTTTCATGAACTCATTGCTTCTAACCGCAATAATTGTCGCCTGGCTGATTATCGCTTACAGACTATACGGCAAATTCATCGAAAAACGCTTGGTCGAACCGGATGACAGTCATCAGACGCCGGCTCATGCCAACTATGACGGCATCGATTACTCGCCAGCTAAAACGCCGTTATTGTTCGGACATCATTTCTCATCGATTGCCGGCGCCGGACCGATTGTGGGACCGCTTATCGGTGTGATGTATTTCGGCTGGTTAGTATCCTCATTGTGGATTGCCATAGGTTCGGTGTTTATAGGCGCGGTACATGATTACTTAGCCCTGATGATATCGATTAGAAGCGGCGGCAATTCGATTAACTATACCGCCGAGCAGACTCTCGGCAAGGTTTCCAAGATAGTATTCGCAGCATTCCTCTGGCTGACATTAGTGCTGGTCGTGGCGATATTTGCGGTAGTTACCGCCAACACCTTAATCGCCAAACCGGAAATAGTGATACCCACATTCGGTTTGATTGTAATCGCGGTATTTTTCGGTTATTCGGTCTATCGCCTCAAATGGCATATTGCAATCGGCACGGTTGCGTCTTTAGCTCTGCTGGCGATACTTCTTTACATAGGGGGGAAATGTCCGATTATTTTGCCCGATTCATTTTTAGGCTTTTCTCCGTTTGATATATGGTTCTTGGTTCTGATGATTTACTGCATCATAGCCTCGACCATACCGGTCTGGATTCTGCTTCAGCCGCGCGATTATCTATCCTCGTGGCTTCTGTATATCGGTATGGGACTCGGCTTTTTGGGGCTGATAGCTGCGCATCCTCATATCAACGCCCCGGCTTACATATCATTCACTACCGACAAGGGGCCTGTGTGGCCGATGCTGTTTGTGATTATCGCCTGCGGCGCGGTTTCGGGATTCCATTCGCTGGTCTCAAGCGGCACCTCCTCCAAACAGCTCGATAAGGAAACGACAGGCTTGCGTATCGGCTATGGGGCAATGCTGACCGAGACGGCGTTAGCGGCTTTGGTCATCGCTATTGCCGGCGGTGTTCTTGTTTGGGATCCCTCGGCGGTCAAATCGGCGTTGGGGTATCAGTATCTTATGGGCGAAGGCGGCGGGCCGATTGTAGCCTTCGCTACCGGTTTTGGCAGCCTCGTATCGAGCTTGCCTGCCGTTACGTTTGTAGCCGGCATGTTTATCGGCATGCTGATGCTTAACGCCTTTGTGATTACCACGCTTGATACGGCAACCCGTCTGGCGCGCTTCATCATGGTAGAATCATTAGGCGAGAGATTCAAACCGCTTGGCAATCGATATGCAGCAACCATAATAACGGTAATAGCGGCGGCGTTTTTCGGCGCTACCGGAAGCTACAAGACTATCTGGCCGGTATTCGGCGCCGCCAACCAGCTTGTGGCGGCATTGGCATTGATAGTAATCTCGGCATATCTGGTAGGCATCAGGAAGCCGCGCATATACACGGTGATACCGGCGCTATTTATGACAGCCACTACTATCGGCGCGCTGATATACCAGATGATAGGCTTTATCGACAGCGGCAATATTGTGCTGGCGGCGTTATCGATTGTGCTTGTGTGTTTGGCGTTGTTTATGGTATGGGAAGCGCGGGCGGTATTGTTGTGGCTGAGGCGGAAGTAGGAGTAGGTAGAAGCCGTATGTCTGAGGCGGATTGGATTACTGGCT
>JAGGSN010000108.1 GCA_021159005.1 Candidatus Zixiibacteriota bacterium
ATTTACTATTGTTCCCAGATGATGATGAAATTTGTTGGAAATTAGGGTTGTTAATGAATGAAGTGGGAGATTTGGAGTCATCAAAAAGAGTACTTGAAAGACTAATATATAGGTTAAACAAAAATGGTAATAATAGAGAAAAAGCAGAAATAGTTGTATCTAATTTGGCAAGCATAATAAGCAATGAAGCTGATTCTATATTAAATAAGGTTAATGGTTTTATTAATGAAGGTAAATATGATAAAGGATTAGATTGCTGCGAAAAAGGAATTAATACAGGAGGGAGTAGTCCGTATTTCAAATATTACTATAGTAAATATAACTATAATAGATATGATTCTATAAATTATGAAAAATATTTAGCAATTGTATCTTTAAATGAATTAATAGCTAAAAGAGCATTTTTAAAATATTTAACTGGAAAAGAAAAGGATTTTGAAGAAAATCTATCAAGTATATATGACCATTGGTTAACACCACAAAAAGGTATTATATTTAAACCTAATTACTTAGGGAATAGAAATTATTCTAAAGATAGAAGAGATTGTTTAAGTGGCTGTTTTGATGCGTTAGCATCAGATATGTTCGATAAGAAAGAATGGGATAAAGCATATAAGTTTTATTGCCTTGCAAAGGAACAAAGATTAATTGTTTCTGACAGCTTATATGATGAGGAATGTTGCAGGTTGTTGTATAACATGGCAATAGCAAGATATAATAATGAAAAATATAATGATGCAATTAATCTTTTAATAAAGCTAAAACATGAGAATGGAGATTATAAAAAGGTAGAGATAAAGAGCTTAATTAAGAGTTCAAAAGAGGCATATGAGCAAAAGATTAGAGTAAGGGAATGGAATTATTGTTTTAATTTAGGTGATGAGGCGAGCAAAAAATTTGAATCAAAAGATTGGATTGGTGCAATATCGAAATATAGAAGTCAAATTGAATGTTTGAAAGGAACTGGAATAGATGAAAATAGCGAAATAATAGCTGGGATAAATTATAATAAAGCAATGGCTTTATGGAATTATGGGCAATATGAAGAAGCTCTTGAAGTTTTAAAGGATATACAAAATAAATGCCCATCTTATGAGACTATTTTAATAAATGAGAGAATTAATGAAGTAATAGGATTATTATAAAAATAATCATAATACGAGAATTAGGGAAATAGTTCGCAAATTATACGCCAGGCGTAAAATAAATTAATAATCACCAATGAACACTCTAACCAAAATATTCATCCCCAACGCCATATATTTAGGCTTCATCAGCTTATCGGTTCAGGTAATCTTTGCCCGTCTGGCGGTAAGCTTTGCTGGCGGTAATGAGGTTTATCTAAGCATATTTTATTTCTTCTGGCTATTAATAACAGCAATCGGCGCTATAACACTAAAAAATATAAAAACCAATATGCCATTAGTGGTTGGTGTACGTCCCCGTGCACCAACCGGGACTGATATGCTGTTTATTCTCATGTCATTATTCAGCCTTATCTCGGCAGTAGTGTTTTATTTGATGCCAAAAGCTCTGCATATAATACCCGGCCAATTAATTCCGCCTGTAATCTACCTGATTATACTGCTCGCTGCCCTTCTGCCTGTATGTCTGATAAACGGCGCGCTGTTTTCCTCGATTGCGTTAAGTTATAAAGGCAATAGCCGTCCGGGCAAAACCTATGCAGGGGAAGCTTTAGGCGCCTTGATAGCCGGTATGATTACTGCCATATACTATTTCAGCGGCGGCAGAGATTTGACTCTGCTTCTGTTTATCGCCTGTGTCTGTTTGATGCCGCTGCTTAGAAAAAAGTCTCTATATAAGATAATGGTATTAACATGTGCGGCGGTTATTATTATGCTCTTAGGGGCAGGCAATCATATTGAAAGTTTATTGCTGAAGATAAACTATCAGCCGTATGATTTCCAACAATCTGTTTCCGGGCGGCTTATACGGTATGACAGCGTAAAAACAGGCAATATGACCTCTCTCTATTCAGGCGGCATCAAGCTGGCAGATTTTCCCGATTATGTAACCGGACAGGATATCATATACTGGTCTCGCTTAATAAAGCCGGATATGGCAAACATCGCTCTTATCGGAGCGGAAACTCATATGGTTGACAGGTTCGTGCCGGATAATATCGAGAGAAAATATATTTTCCCCGAAAAAAGATGGCTGAAACTTGTGGACCCGGGATACTTGCCGGATATGAAGCATTGCCGAATAAAGGACCCGGCGTCATTTTTAAAGGGTAACGATGAAAAATTCGATGCTGTTATACTAAATTTAGGGCATCTGATTTCTCTGAGCAGCCGACGTTTGGAAACCAGCTCATTTTTCAAGCTCTGCCGAAAGAATATCGCCGATGACGGCATACTGACTGTTTTAGCGCCCTCCTATGATGGCATATGGAGGGATGATATGAGAAAGCGTCTAAGCGAGATTTATACTAACCTGAAAAATATATTCAAGAAGGTAATCTATATTCCGGGAGATAATCTGATTTTTATAGGCGGAGATAATATTCCCGATGAAATAAACACGGAGCTTCTTATACAGAGATATAGCGAACTCAAGATTGATTCTCCCTATTTTAATTCCTCCTTAATTGCCGCGAGGACTAATAGTTTCAAGTTAAACCAGGTTGAAAAGCAGTTATCATCAGAAAGCAAGTGCGCCAATGATATGGCTATCGGTCATGGGTTGTCGAATTACTTTTCGATGTTTAACATATCATTCGAATTCAAAGGATTATTAAAATATTTTGCCGTTTTGGCTGTAATTATTTTGTTATTAATTCTATTTTTTGCAGGTTTTAATGTCAATAAATCATTATCGCTAATAAATATCTTGTATTTTGGGGCAATTTCATTCATATTTGAATTGATGGTTTTATATGAAATTCAATTGATAGGAGGCTATCTTTATATAGCGCTTGGGCTTATATTAAGTCTGTTTATGGCTGGTATGGCGGCTGGCGCATTACTGGAAATAAAATATTATAATAGTCTGAAAAATTTACCGAAGATAATACATAAAAGAACGACTCTGGCTTTATTGATTTTCGGATTGATTATGGTTTTGTTTTCTCTTGGCTATGATAAGCTTTGGGTTCTAATGATAATAGTTGCTTTAGCGGGTTTTGGCGGCGGTTATGGATTTGCTGCCAATGCCAGATATTTTGAGAACAGGCCGGGGTTGCCGTATGGAGTCGACCTTGCCGGCGCCATATTGAGCACAGCGGCCGGGCTGGCAATACTGAGTGCGGCCTTAGATATAAATGCAATTCTATTGTTTATGGGAGTAACAGGAATAATACTAATTGCAACAAATATGCGTCTGGCAAGTAAATAAAGGATAGAAATATTACTGTTTTAAATATCTTGAAAAGGATTAAATGTCAAATGTCAAGTAGATGCTATGTATAAAGGAGGAAAATTGTTTAAGAAAACAGGGATTGTCATCACTGTCGGAATTCTGGTACTATTCGTTGTTTTAGCCGCTACCGCTCAGAAGCCGGGAGATTCGTTATACAGTTATTCCAGGCTGTCTATGGAGATTGCCTTTCAGATTTCATCCCGTTATGTTGATGAGGTTGAATCAAAAGAATTAATATATGCAGGGATACGGGGGATGATGGATATTCTCGATCCATTTTCCGAGTTTTTAGAGCGAAAAGACTACGACAGACTTCAGGAATCAACCAAAGGCAAATACTCCGGCTTAGGTATGACAATAATGTTGAAAGATGAATTCGTAACCATAGTAGCGCCGATGGAAGGAACTCCGGCATACCGTATGGGATTGCGCGCAGGCGATAAAATCGTTAAGATTGACGGCGAATCGGCTCAAAGGATGAGCACTCGTGATGCCTCGAACAAAATGCGCGGCCCAGCCGGCACGACCGTAACTTTAACAATCGAACGCGAGGGAGTAGATAAACCGCTTGAATATACAATCGAAAGAGCAGTCATCGAGATTAAAACAGTTCCTTTTTATACAACATTCGAAAGAAATGGCAAAAAGCTTGGGTATGTAAGATTAGCCCGTTTTGGCGAGGAGGCTAATCACGAACTTGAAGAGGCTTTCTCCGAGATACTCTCTGAAGACATCGATGGTTTGATTTTTGATTTAAGGTCAAACGGCGGAGGACTTCTTGACCAGGCTGTGAAAGTTGCCAATTATTTCTTGCCAAAAGGGGCGGATGTAACATCAACCAAAGGCAGAACCGAAGACCAGAAACGAACGCTGTATGCCAGTATCGATCCGATGATTCCGGCAGATGTACCTGTTGTGGTGATGGTCAACAGTATGTCAGCCTCCGCCTCCGAAATCGTTGCCGGCGCAATTCAGGATTGGGACCGTGGAATTATTATCGGCAACCCAACATTCGGAAAAGGGCTTGTGCAGCAAGTCTATCCATTGTCTGATGATGTTGCCCTAAAGCTTACTACCGCCAAATGGTATATCCCATCAGGGCGATGCATACAGAAAGACGAAAGATCCACTCGTCATCCGGAAGAACTCGAAATTCAGAAGAGTGACAGCGCAGATATTGAAAAGGAAAAAGAAGTGTATTTCACTAAAGGCGGCAGAATCGTTTTCGGCGGCGGCGGCGTTGTTCCTGATATCGAAATAGAAGATATAAAATTAAATGCGCTTGAATTAAACCTTGAAAGACTATCGATGTTCTTTGACTATTCTGTAAAATATACAACTGATAATCCTGGCGTTCCCGAAGATTTTGAAGTTACTCCAGAATTAATAGAACAGTTTAAAGGTTTTCTTAAGGAAGAGGAATTTACTTATAAGACAGCGCTTGAAAACGAACTGGACGAGATGAAAGAAACCATTGAAGAAATGGGAAAGACCGATGAGTATGCCGCGATTATTGAAAAGTTGGAAAAACAAATTGAGCTTGATAAAGAAAAACAATTCAATGAAAGCATCGACCATATTAAAAGGTCAATAAAAAGAGATATTCTTACCAAGCTCTATGGCGAAAAAGCTGTCTATAGGCAGAATGTGTTAAAGCAAGACAAGTATATTGATAAGGCTGTTGAGATATTATCATCGCCTAAAGAGTATTCTGCCGTCCTTCAACCGGAAGGCTAAAAATAAAGCTATAGTGATTTAATACCACTCGGGTTGTTGACAAAGAAGCGGTACACCTCTTGTTGTCAAGCGCTGCTTGGCAACAAGAGGTTATACATAATAAACCTCATACTATTAACAAATTAATAACTTAGGTTTTATAAAAGTATGTATGCCATGCGTAAGGGTGTATTGCAATATGCCTGTTTGTTGCCAAGCGCGAACGTGTTTATACAGCCATTCGTCCATACCAATCCCCCTATCAGTTTGTTCGAACCGGGGCTATAACATATATTTGAGTTAATAACAGAACAG
>JAGGSN010000109.1 GCA_021159005.1 Candidatus Zixiibacteriota bacterium
GGTATCGGCATGACCAATCTCTGGATTCCCAATCAAGTTGGGAATGACGCGGGCAGTGTTGGGAATGACATCATTATAGCATCCGCCTAAGGCGGACAAAAGGCTGGACAGTAGTGCTTTATTTTGATTTCAATGTAGCCTGAATATCATCAAACCAAACCTTGCCGCCTTTGTTTTCTGGTGAGGCAATACCGGCGCGAATAATTACATCTATTGTTCCATCAGGCACTGTAAAAGTTGTATTAACTGATGTCCAATCTGTTGTACCGATTAACGGATAATTTTGCTGAGTTGTGGCAAATGTCAGCATTTCTTTTTTTGCTTTGTCCCAGTATTGAACAACAATAAACGCAGGTTTTTTTAAGGTCTTTCGTTTTTATCCAGCCATTTAATTGATAGGCTTTGCCGATTTCAAATTTTTCTATACTGTGCATCCAATTATAAGCAATTGTATCCTCAGGATGCGAGTCTTTGATTTCAATGGAAACCGAATAGCTGCCAGAGTGTACGATTTCACTATCCCTATCGAATAAAACATGTTCTGCGGTTTGGGGAACGCGTGTGGCAAACCAACCATTCGGGTCATTATTTGCAGTCGATTTATTCTCGAAACCTCCATTCTGCACTATTACTTTCATTTGAGCTGATTCTTCTGAACATGACGCAAATATCAACAACGATAACATCAGCATTGTTAATATAATTAATAAAATTTTGGTTCTCGTAAACACTTCTCCTCCTTTTTATGTTGCTTACATTTTAAAGTATTTCATTTAATTATACACTTTAATAAACAATTTTATTCAAGCCGTCAACAAAAATACTATTTTAGTAGAAAATATTATTACTGATTGGAAACATATAATCGCGGTTCAATCGGGCGGTTAAAATATGCCAGCCTTTCGGAAACCAGTTCTTTGAACTCAGCCATATACTTCGGCTTTACCGGCGGCGAGGCAGGAACTGTCATCCTAAGCGGGTTGACATACTGGCGATTTTTCCTAACGCGATAATCGAGATGGGGACCGGTAGCGATGCCAGTCATACCGACATAACCGATCACCTGTCCCTGACGAACCCGACGTCCCCGGACTATTCCCTGGGCGAATTCATTAAGATGACCATAGCTGGTTGATAAGCCGAAGTCATGCGTAATTTCCACATAGTTGCCAAAGCCATTCACCCAATCCTTAACTCTGACTATGCCATCGCCCGCAGCAACAATCGGGGTTCCTATCGGAGCGGCATAATCTATTCCGAGGTGAGGACGATAAATCTTGAATATCGGGTGCAGCCGGCTATGTGAATAACCTGATGATACCCGACGGTAATTCAGCGGCGATTTTAACAACTCCCGACGTAAGGAATAGCCATTACAATCATAATAATCGGTATAACCATCCGGGTCGGTATAGAGAAATGCTTGATGACGAGTTCCGGAAAGGTTATACTCAACAGCCATAATATTACCGCACTTGATAAATTTGCCATCCTTATAGAGCGTTTGATAAATCATTCTAAAAGCATCGCCAGCTTGTGATTCAGTCAGAAAGTCAATTTCCCAGGCATAGATGTCTGTAATTCTCGTAAACAATTCGGAATCCGGCAAACCATCAGCAACAGCATCCCAGAGGGATGTTTCGATAATCGCGCCGAAATACTCAATCTTCTTGTCCAGCTCAACCGACGATATTCTGTCTATATATTCATCGTTAACTTTCTCCAGATGATATTTTTTCAGGTCGATTGTAACATATTCAAAAGTAAGCACCGTATCTCCCGGTATCAAAAAAAGCTTAAACTCATCGCCGGGATGAGAATTGGTCAGATCGAATAATTCAGAGAACTTATTAGTAATCTTTGATACAGCCTCCCGGGGGACTTCCTGATGTAAAAGCTCGGTATAGAGCGAACCGTTCTTGTGAATTTTTCCGGCATAAATCGCCGATAACTCTATTTGTTCCGTATAAGCCGACTTATCTGTATTAATATCATTGATAGATGTATAGCTGCTTTTAAGAACGGTATATGAAAAAAACAGCACAACGCCGGCTAAAAATAAAGGCGTAAATATTCTATAAACCCTGTAAAAAGGATTTAGTGGCGGGTTATAAAAATTTCTTATTTTTCTGGTTATTTTACTCGCCTCCAAAAATATCAGCCTGGAACCTGTAAATTTGGGTTCCGGCCTCTTTCCATGTTCCGCTCGGAAGACCTGCTTTTAAACATGTTTGATTGAGAAAAGTCTCTTTGTCCCAGCCTTGCTCAACCGGCACTTGCGGTAATAAAAGCCCGCTATTATAACCCCGAATAATATAAAGGCCATCACGACCAACAACCACCGTATTAGGGTCTTCCACTAAAGTCATCGGCGTTAAAACTGAAATCTCAATATCAACTGATTCAAACTCGCTTTCTGTTAATGGCCTGAAACGGGGATCATGAAACGCCGCCTGCACAGCCATCTCAGCAATTGTCTGATAAAGCGGTTTAACCGCTTTAATATAACCAATACAGCCGCGAAGCTGACCGCCAATAGTCAAGGTAACGAAAGCCCCGCGTTCTTCAGCCAAAACACCGGAATATTCCGACTCATCAAGCTCGAACTGATTTTTCGAGAAAACCGCCCTAATCGCTTCTCTGGATAAATTAAGCAACAGCATTTTCTCATCATTGGAAAGACCAAAATCAACGGCAGAAGCAGGGTTTATTTCAACATCATTATCGCCGTCCTCAATCTTTTCGGATTGTGCCTCTTCATTGATTTCATATACTTTTTTCACAATAGTTTCTTTGCTAAAAACCGCCGATAAGTATCCAACTACAGATGATTTATCACCGCTAACATCACCGGAGTTGGCATATTTTACAACCTTAGCGGTGCCAGCTCCCATCATTTCGGAAACAGCCATGGCGGTAACAATCGGACCGCCGCCGCAAGCTTCAATTTTATTTTCCTCGAGCTCCTTATGTAGTTGGATATAATCATAGCTGTTGATTAAATCGGCAACCCTGCTGTCTAAAGCAATTGCGGTGTCATAACTATGAAAATGAGACAGGTCGGAACTGGCAACAATAAGAACATCCTTTCTGCCTTTACAAGCCTCAAAAATACTTTCAGCCAGTCCGCGGCAGGTTTGCATATCCTGAGAACCCATCACGATAGCTGTCAATTCGAAATTCCCAAGAACAGTCTGAAGGAATGGCAGTTGAACCTCCAGCGAATGTTCGCCCCCTCTCGTTGTTAAATGATGTCCTTTATCAGATAGCTGAACCAGCTTGGAATTAGAAGCGATTTTCCGGGATAGTTCCTTATTAATATTTATTATTCCCAGCGGAGTCTGATAAGCATCGCCATTATAAACCGCTGCGCCTGAAAATGCTTCCGCATGGCTGGGGCCAATAACGATAACATCTTTATATTCCATTCCCTGGATTGTTTTATAAGCATAGGATGCTACTAAACCGGAATAGATATAACCGGCATGCGGCGCAACCAGCCCGACTATATCGCCAGCTATGGATGGCTTGTCAACCTGTGACATCATCTGAGCAATCATTTTCGCCAGCTCTGATGGCTCACCCGGATAAAAACTTCCCGCAACAGCAGGCTGTCTTATTTCAGTACTCATATCCCCCTCCAATATAGGGGTCCTGATAAATAGGACTGACAAAATTATTATTATAATAGTTATCGGCTTCAACACATATAAAGTATAATTTCATCTTAATATTGATGTCAAGTTAAATCATAATAGTTTAAAACTGCATCACTTATAATCGGTTTAACTGGTTT
>JAGGSN010000110.1 GCA_021159005.1 Candidatus Zixiibacteriota bacterium
CAAGACGATTTAAATAAAAAGGGCCGCCAATTAGATAATCCTACTAAATAAATATTTGATATGCCTGATGAATTGAATGAAAAATTTAGAAAAGATAAGAGAATATGGGAAACTTGCGCTCATACTTATGAAGAATATATTGTTGGTGGGCATCCTGATGTTAGGGCATATGAAGAATATGAAGAAAAATTAATTGATCAGATTTTACATCATCTGATTAGTACACATAACCCAGGGTGTCCCACTCCCGCCCAAAAACGGGAGTGGGTTGCCTCATCGTTTACGCCAATGTTTCATTGAAAGCAAAGCACATTATATATATCCTATCCTACCCCAAGAACGGATACTTGTAATCCGTCGGCGGGATGAAATTCTCCTTGATGGTGCGCGGCGAGGCCCATCTTATCAGGTTCAGCAGACTGCCCGCCTTGTCATTGGTGCCGGAGGCGCGGCCGCCGCCGAATGGCTGTTGTCCCACCACTGCGCCGGTCGGCTTGTCGTTGATATAGAAATTGCCGGCGGCATGACGTAAAGCCTTGGTCGCCTTAACTACAGCCTCCCGTTCGGTGGCGAAAATTGCGCCGGTTAAAGCATACGGCGAGGTGGAATCGCACAGCTCTAAGGTTTTCTCGTAATCGGAGTCCTCATATACATACACAGTTATCACCGGACCGAATATCTCCTCCTCGATAAGCTTGAAATGCGGATTAGTCGTCTCCACTAATGTCGGCTCGATAAAGTAGCCGACCGAATCATCATACTTGCCGCCGTAAACGAATTCACCATCGCTTGAGTCTTTGACATAATCGATATAAGCAGTGATAGAATCGAAGGCATTCTTATCGATAATGGCGTTGATGAAATTCGACATATTAGCGGGGTCGCCCATCTTTATTTCCTTGGCCTGCGCAATCAGGATATTCTTAACTTCCGGCCAGAGCGATTTCGGTATATATGCCCGTGAGGCAGCTGAGCATTTCTGTCCCTGGAACTCGAAAGCGCCGCGCGTAATAGCGGTGGCAACCTGGGCGGCATTCGAGGAATTGTGCACCACGATAAAATCTTTACCGCCGGTTTCGCCCACGATGCGCGGATACGATTTATAGTTTTTGATATTCTCGCCAACTGTGCGCCACATCGATTGAAATACAGCGGTACTGCCGGTGAAATGGATGCCGGCCAGATTTTCGTTTTTGAGAATTAGTTCGCCGACATCAGCGCCGCGCGCCGTTACCATATTGATAACACCATCGGGAAGGCCTGCCTCTTTGAATATCCTCATAATGAAATACGCTGTATAGACCGCGCTTGAGGCAGGTTTCCAGACTACGGTATTGCCCATCACCGCTGGAGCGGAGGGCAGATTGCCGGCAATCGAGACGAAATTGAACGGCGTAACCGCAAACACAAAACCCTCAAGCGGACGGTACTCGACCCGGTTCCATAAAGCCGGCTGGTTGTCCGGCTGCATATCGTAAATCTGCTGGGCGTAATAGACATTATAACGTAAAAAATCGACCAGCTCGCAGACCGCATCGATTTCCGCCTGGAAAATATTCTTGCTGTGCGCCAGCATGCAGGCGGCGTTGAACTCATAGCGATAGGGTCCGGCAATCAAGTCGGCGGCTTTGAGGAATATGGCGTATCGTTCCTCAGCCGGCATCGCCTCCCAAGCCGGTTTGGCATCGGCGGCCGCTTTGATAGCCGCCTCGACCTCAGCCCTGCCGCCTTTGTTGTAATGACCCAGCACGCGGTTATGGTCATGCGGCTCGGTCATCTTGACCTTATCGGAGGCAGTTACCTCCTTGCCGCCGATAACCATCGGGGCTTCGATTTGAGTCTGTCTCAGCTTATCAATTGCTTTTAAGATATTATCACGGTCGGCTGAGCCGGGCGCATAGGCGCGAATCGGTTCGTTTGTCGGAACGGGTACTCTGAAATTTCCCATTGTTGTCTCCTATTTTATTAGCATCATTTTTTTGTTCTTTATATCGTAGGCTACGATAATAATCGAGGTATTTATAGTCAAGAGATTTAGTTGGGGGGAGGAGAAAGTTGCTTTGATTATTCCTGGTATAGAGCTGAATTGAGCAGGTCGGGTTCCGACCGGAGGAAACGGACGGAGTCCTTTATTCAACCCGACATTTTAGCTTTATAATATACTCTCCCAGAATAACGAGCTTATTGCATAACAAAAGGTGTCGGGTTTCTCCTTTTCAGGCTGTGCCAAAAGTTGATAAAGAAGATAAATAAAGGCATTAGGCGTTTGAGTCATTGCTTCGCCTATGGCGGACGCCTCAGGCGGAGCGATTACTGAAAAAGGCAGCTTTTGGCACAGCCTGCTACGGTCAGAATCCGACCTGCGGTGTTCTGAAAAAATGGGGAAAAATCCCCTTTCTACATCGCTTGACTATCAATGCCCAACACTGTATAATTCCGGTATGGAGAATATAGAATTCAATCAACAATTTATCGAGGCAATCAAGAATTCCACGAAAATAGCATTGCTTACCGGCGCCGGTGTTTCCGCCGAATCAGGCGTGCCTACTTTTCGGGGCGAGGATGGTCTTTGGAAAAAATTCAGCCCGGCTGAGTTGGCCACTTTCGAGGCATTTAACAACAACCCCAAGCTTGTATGGGAGTGGTATAATTACCGGCGGGATATTATCCGTAAAATAAAGCCAAACCCCGGCCATTATGCTTTGGCGGAGATGGCTGATATATATGATGATTTCACCCTGATTACCCAGAATGTCGATGGGCTTCATCGGATTGCCGGCTCGCCGGAGGTTTTGGAGATTCACGGCAACATAAACCGCAACCGTTGTCTTGAGTGCGGCAGGATGGATTATACTGAGGAATTCGATGAGTTTCCGCCTATCTGTTCATGCGGCGGACGGCTGCGTCCGGATGTGGTTTGGTTTGGCGAGCAGCTGCCGCAAGAGGTATTCGAAAAATCGACAGCGGCGGCGTATCGGGCGGATATTTTTTTCTCTATCGGTACCTCTGGCATGGTCCAGCCGGCGGCTTCATTGGCGAGTATCGCCAAGCAAAATGGCGCGCTGGTCATCGAGGTCAATCTCGAACCCAGCGGGATTTCATATGTTTGCGATTTAAACTACTATGGCAAATCGGGGGAAATACTGCCTTTGATTGTCGCTAAAATGAAAGAATTAAAATCAAGCTCTTAGAAAATGAGGTAAATAATCATGAATGATAAATTAATGCATCTCCCTGAAAAAAGCCGCAAGACCGTAATAAAATTCGCCGAGTCTTTAATCGAGGCATTTGATAACAATTTGTATTCGCTAATATTATTCGGCTCTGCCGCCCGTGCTTCCCGACGCGGCGGCGCTGATGAATTCAAAGAGGGCGCATCGGATATTAACACCGTGATTATCCTCGAATCGGTTGCCAAGAATGAGCTTAATGTGATACTTGATATCGGCCGCAAGTTTAAAAAAAGCGGCTTGGCATTGCCGCTGGTTTTTAAGCGCGGTCATATCCCGACCTCGCTTGATACATTCCCGCTTGAGTTTTCGGATATGAAGCATAACCATATTATCCTACATGGCGCCGACCCGTTGGAGGAGGCGGTTATCGAGACCAGTAATTTACGCTATCAGTGCGAGGTGCAGTTTAAGGGACAGCTCGTCCAGCTCAGACGCGGCTATCTGGCATCCGGTGAAGACTCTGAGATGCTGACGCAGTTAATTTCGGGTTCGGTAAGCTCGATAATGGCAGCCTGCCGGGGGATGGTGTGGATGTCGGGCAAGACCCCGCCTGATATGGCGCCTGACTTACTGAAGCTGGTGCATAACGATTACAAAGTCGACACTGAGCCGATAGCTCACGCCTGGCGCGTAAAGCACGGCGACGCCGAGGAATCAACCGCCTCGCTGGAGAACCTGTTTGATGAGTATATGAAGTCGATTGAGAAGCTGGCGGATGTTGTGGATGGGATGTAGTTTTTTGGGGGCAGGACATAGTCGAGTTTATAGTTAAAAACATAGAATTATTTTATTATCACTGACAGGTTCTGTCAGTAGGATTTTGTATATTAACTCACGGAATGGATAGGAATATCTTGCTTTATATGTAAGTGATTGTTAACTTGAAGCGTATTAAGTTTAAGTGAAAAGGAATTGTTTCATTTGACGGCGTAAACAGGAGAAAAAATGGAAACAAAGCTGTTTGTTTTGCTGATGTTTATTACTTTTGCTTTAATTATAGCGGTAAGTTTAACTCCTAATAGAGCATTTATCACACTAGGAATATAGCGATTTCAACCTTGAGGTGTTATCCCTAAACTTTCAGAACCAAGGTTTTTTTAGAAAAACAATTATAAAATTTATAAGCAGTAAAGGACTAAATGATGAAACAGAAAAAGCTATCAATCACTGTTCTATTATGCATTTTAGTCGGTTTGATAATCTTCTTCAGGATATTTTGCGGAATTTTTATGATACAGCCGATAGGTGCAATTCCAGAGGGCGCGACTATAGTTTATTGGCGGAGTGGATTGGATGTTCCTTTTATAGCATCCGCTGACGGAATGCTTGATGATTTAGGTGCGGGTGTATCTCTCCTCGGCCGTGGTTTGATGCTTGCAAAGCTTGCCAAACCAATAACAGACAAAGAGATATTCAGGTTTAGGTATTCAGAGACGCTCTATCTCTGGTCAACTGGCGGAAAGAAATACGAAAAATAGGGAATGTAAAATGGAGATTCTAGTAATTTGGTTCTTGTTCGGAATTGTAAGTGCGGTGGTTGCTTCCAACAAAGGTCGTAGTGGCTATGGCTGGTTTGCCCTTGGTGTTTTATTTGGACCATTTGGTTTCATATTAGCTTTAGTAGTTCCGAAGAACCAAGAAACAGTAGAGAAAGATGCTATTAAAGATGGCTCAATGAAAAAATGTCCATACTGTGCTGAATTGATTAAATCTGAAGCTATTAAGTGTCGTTATTGTGGCACTGAATTTAATAAAGAAAGCAGGTCGGGTTCCGACTAAAAGGAGAAACCCGACACCTTTTGTTGTGTAATAAGCTCGTTATTCTGGGAGAGTATATTATAAAGCTAAAATGTCGGGTTTTTCCCTTCGGTCAGAACCCGACCT
>JAGGSN010000111.1 GCA_021159005.1 Candidatus Zixiibacteriota bacterium
GGAGGTATCGGCATGACCAATCTCTGGATTCCCAATCAAGTTGGGAATGACGCGGGCAGTGTGGGAATGACGCGGGCGGTGTTGGGAATGACATTATTATAGCATCCGCCTAAAGCGGACAAAAAGCCGGACAGTAGTAATAAATTATCAAAACTTAATAGCCCCGACTTTCCAGTTGGGGCGGGCTTTATCAACAAGCCCCTTGATTGGGAATCCAGTAATCATCGTCTCGAATTATTTTAGCAGTGGAAGTAACTTCCGACTGCACAAGAAAAAGGATATTAATCTACTTATCTATTATAGCGCCTTATAAATCTCGATTGCCTGCTCAGCGGCTGAGTCTATCGGCACCTTTTCCATCGAGAGGTCCTTGCGGCGCACTACCTCGACTATGCCCTGTTTAATTCCCCTGTCCCCTATCGAGATTCTTATCGGCATGCCGATTAAGTCGGCGTCATTGAATTTTACGCCGGGGCGGTCATCGCGGTCATCAATGAGAACCGAATAGCCGGCGGTTTCGAGTTTCTCTGCCAGCGAGAAGGCTATTTCACGATGCTGTTCGCTGTCCATAAACAATGGTATTATATGGAAATCATACGGCGCAATCGTTTTCGGCCAGATAATTCCATTGTCGTCATGGTATGCCTCGACTGCCGCCTGAGCTGTGCGGGTTATGCCGATACCGTAGGAGCCCATTACAAATGGTTTTTCCGCGCCATTCTCATCGACATAATTAGCGCCCAGAGCTTCTGTGTATTTTGTGCCCAGCTTAAACAGGTTGCCGACCTCAATGCCGGAGTATGACCATAGATGTCCATCTCCGCAGCGCAGGCATATTTCGCCTGGTTCGGCATTGCGAATTTCCACAAACTCATCGATATTGAAATCGGCAAGATTCGCATCGATAATGTGAGTGTCATTCTCATTTGCGCCAACTACGAAATTAACTAAGCTTTTAATTTCAGGGTCGGCGATAATCCGCACGCCTTTCAATCCAATCGGACCGGAGAAACCGACTGTTGCGCCCGTTAATTTCACGATAGTTGCCGGGTCTGCCATCTCAAGCTCGATGCAACTCAGATGGTTTTGAAGCTTTATCTCATTGATAGAGCGGTTGCCCCGTATTAGAGCCGCAACGGGTTCGCCATCGGCTAAATAGAATAATGTCTTCACCAGCTTATCAGTCGCCACCTTCAGGAATTCGGAGACTTCCTCGATGGTTTTCATGTTTGGTGTAAAAGCTTTTTTGCTTTCGCGGGGCTGTTCATTGGATTTCTCAACCGTTAACGGGATAGATACGGCTTTTTCGATATTTGCGGTATAATCACACTTATCGCAAGATAAGATTATCTCCTCGCCGCCGGCGGTTTCGACCGGCACCATAAACTCATGAGCGCCAAAGCCGCCCATCGCGCCAACATCAGACTCGACCATCTTGACATCGCAGCCGCAGCGTTTAAATATTTTAAAATAAGCCTCTGCCATTTTTTGATAGGCGATGTTCAAACCGGCTTCATCAACATCGAAAGAATAGGCATCCTTCATGATAAACTCGCGGCCTCGCATAAGACCGAAGCGGGGGCGGATTTCATCCCGGAACTTAACCTGAATCTGGTACATGTTAAGCGGCACGTTGCGATAGCTTCTTAGCTCGCCGCGGGCAATCCAGGCAACTACTTCCTCATGAGTGCCGCCTAAGACCATATCGCGCATGTGGCGGTCTTTCAGGCGCATTTGCTCTTTGCCGACAGTATCCCAGCGGCCGGTTTTCTGCCATAATTCGGCGGGGTGAAGCACCGGCATGGTGATTTCGACTGCGCCCGAGTCGTCCATCTCCTCGCGGACTATATTCATAACTTTATGAAGAGTTCTCTGCATCAGCGGCAGGTAGTTATAAACACCGGCGGTTAGTTTTCTGATATAGCCAGCCCGCATTAAAAGTTTGTGTGAAATGATTTCAGCATCAGCCGGGTCATTACGAAGGGTAGGTATGAAAGTTTTAGTCCATAACATAATTATATTCAGCTCCTGTTATTATCTCTTCTGCCCTCAGGATGTCGACCGCTTGGGTTGGCTCCATCCTGAGGGATAGCAAAAGAAAATTAATCTTATAAATATTTTCGAGCATCATCAGATTGCCTTTCAAATTAAAATCGGCTGTTATTATTAATTATTCATTCTTAATTATAAATACCCCCGGGCCGACTCGAACGGCCGCACACGGCTCCGGAGGCCGATGCTCTATCCACTGAGCTACGGGGGCATTATCTATTTTTACAGCCGGGAGTATATTATTCGGCGTTGAGGTAAAAGTCAAGGATAAGATTTTTTGGAGTTTCCCCATTTTTTTCAGAACATTGAAGATCGGGTTCTGAATGAGTTTGCCTTAGGCAGACTCCATTATAAGGGATAGCATAAGAGTTTAGCTTTGATAATATATTCTGTTATTGGCGTACGTCTCCGTGCGCCGATTTCATGCGTCGTCAGGAACCCCTTCCTGACGATAAGCGTCAATTAAATCATCGATTAAAAAACTTCGCCTTGATAATATATCCCGCACTGACAACAAACATCATTACCCCTATTACATCCCACATCATAGTCCGGGTGGAAAAACCTCCGGAAGCGATTATCCGCAAGACGGCGCCGGTTCCGAGTATCAGCGGTAGGAATATTCCGCGGTTTAATTTCGAGACTCGTCTGATTGGCTTTTTGCGGGCAGTTCGTTTTTTTCTTTCGAGGCGGCGGCGGGCATCCTTATCGAACCATAATTGTTCATCCGGGTCGGCCGGCATGCCGCAATTAGGGCACTCATCGAAGTTTTCTTCCCATTCCGCGCCGCATATTTTGCAGTATTTTTTTGCCATGTTAAATTAACGCAATCTGATAAATTTTCCGCCCTCAGGATGTCGCCCGCTTGGGCGGACTCCATCCTGAGGGATAGCACAAGTCATTGCTCCGCCTCTCGGGCAGACGCCTCTGGCGGACGACGCGGTAACCTGTAGCTTGCTTAGTACCATATAAACAGATTGCTTCACTTCGTTCGCAATGACTGCTATTAGGGTTTTTCAACAAGCTGGCAGCCAAGCGCCTCTTGGCATTTTGTTGAACCGCGCCATTTCTTTACATGTATTTTTTTAGCGTACCCTTCAGTCTTTCCTTTATTTCTTTGCGGATTTCAACCGGTTCTATCAATTCGGCATTCAGGCCATATGCCAACACCCAATTAACAATATCCTCTTTCCCTCTTGAAACAACGCTATATAAAATCTGATTGTTTCCAATATTTTTAATTTTCTCATTCTTATGATGATTAGTTGAGGAAATCGCCACCGCCGCCGGCCCGGAAAATTTTATTTTAAAATGGTATTCCTCTCCCCTGAAAATGCCCCAGCTTTCATCCATATATTCCCTTAAGGAAAACCCTTTAAGTCTATTGAATTTTTTACTAAGAACCTTCAGATTTTTAATTCTGACAAGACGAAAAAGCCTTACCTCTTCCCTTCTCTCGCAGAAGCCAACCAGATACCAGCCATGCTGTCTGAATACAAGGCCGTAAGGATGAACATGTCGTCTTGAGGTTTTGCCATTCAAAGACGTATAGTCAAAACTTACCACTTTTTCCGAATCGATAGTTTTTTCAATTTTGCTAAAAATTTTGGCGATATCCGGCGTATCCGATGAACGAGGCTGAAAATCTATTTTTGCATTTTTCAATATCTCCGGGATATGGCTTTTTATCTTAACCGCCAATCTGTTTTTTACTTCATCAAGGGCTTTACCGGTAGATTTGCCCTGCAGGACATTAAACAGATAAATAAGTTCATCCTTGCCGAAACTTAACGGCGGCACTTTGCCGGTGTCGAGAATGTAATAACCCTTGTCGTAATAGATGGGAATATTAGCCTCGGAAATATCAATAATATCCCGATAAACCGTTCTGACCGATACGCCGCATTTATTCGATAATCGGTCAATTGATATGCCCGGGCTGCTGTCAATCAGCGTTATCATATATAACAAACGCGAAATCTTCTTCATATTATCATATTAGTTTATATGACCTTTAAAGTCAATAGAACTTATCCCTGAACTATGGGATTATCACCATAGTTATAGCGGTAATATCTCGGGTATAATTTGCCGCCCGGATTTCATCATCGCCCTAACTCTTGATAATTCAATGCTATACAAAACACTGTATCATACTGTTTCAGGCAAGAAACCCTTGGCATAATGGTTGCCTTATTAAATTCAAGAAAAATCGAAAGATGTGAACCATTAATAATCAGGAGGGAAGTAAAGTGAAATCTTTTCACCTTAAAACCGGTATGCTGACAGCATTAATTGCAGTATTGCTATTTATTCTTCAGTCATGCTCGGTAAACAAACCCGAGGCGCCCAGTTGGGAAACAACATGGGACCTTCCGCTAACTTCAAAGACTTACAGTATTGAAGACATTATCGATGAGATGGACTCCGACGACATCATGTTTGATTCATCGGGCAATCCGTATTTTTCAATCGAGCAAGAGATTGACACTATTTCGGTGGATGACAACCTTAACGCGCCCGGTGTAACCTGTGAGCCGTTGTCAATAGAGCTTGGCAATGTCGATATTGACGCTCCGGCAATACCATCCTCTGATTTTAACTTGGATGAACTTGGCATTCCAAATGACGCCGGAGTAATTCCTGCACCCGCTACTGGTTCATTAGATAAGAATCTTGATGCTTTTTCAAATTTCTCATTAGCCCAGATAAATCAGGGGATTTTAACAATCGAGGTTGTCAACAATCTGGGGATAGATATCGATTCGCTGACAATAGCAATTTATAATACAGCCGATTTGCCTGCTGCATCGCCTTTGGGTACCGCTGTATTTGATGGCGGCATCAATGACACCGAAACCAAGGCTGATACCATAGACCTTGCCGGCAAGCTAATGAAAAACCAGCTTACCTTAAGGATTTACTATGAAGTATCGGATCAGGCTATTGGCACGCCGTCGAATGACTTGGTAATCAACAGCGCTTTCCCGAACGGTTTGACTGTTTCGAGCGCTATGGCAGAAATTCCGGCTATATCCAAAGATCTTTCTCAGGAAATAGAGTTAAGCGATTCCTCAATTATTTATGAGGCGGTTATCGAGGCCGGCACGATGAATTTATTAATAGAAAATAATACTAATCTGCCGATGAATATCAGCCTTTTGATACCCAATTTTGTATTGAACCATGACACGTTGTCAATCGATACGAGCATTGCCGGCAGTGCTGCTCTTGATTTGGATATTGATTTGGCCAATTATACTTTCAGACCATCCGGCATTTCGTTCCCGCAGACTATCGGGATTGAGGCTGCGGCTGATATTGAGGCTTCCTCACCGACACAATACGCCATTAACCACACAGATAACATCGATATAACATCAGGGGTTTCGGATATTACATTTATTTCGGTGATGGGTCAGATCAAGCCGACTGAAATCGAAATCGCATCGATGCAACAGGCGGTTGAACTTCCCGATGGATTCGAGGATGCTCAATTGACGCAGGCTCGTCTTACCATGACTCTTTATAATAACAGCACAACCGATGTGTTTGCAGACATTCTTCTGTCAAGTCAGGCTGGCGACAGCGTTGTCGTTCAGGATACTATCAGGGGTAAGGCATTAGCATCTTCAGGTCCCTTAGCGACTGATATTACAGTTGGTTCTTCCACTTTGCGAGATTTTTTAAATCCGGCTCCCGAGGAAATCATTATCAATGGTATGGCTATCTTTAATCCTGCCAATGAAGACTCGGTTCTTATTACTAAAAGTGATTTCTTTTACGGTGAAGTTGAAATTTATTCGCCGATGGCATTTGCCTTAGCTGACACCGCTGAAATCGATCTTGAAGCCAGCGATGTAGAAATAGACCCTGACGATATGCCAGATTTCGAGGAAACATTTGTTTATGGCAACATTCAATCCAATTTGACAAGCAGTTTGCCTATCGGCGCTAGGGTTACTTTATTTATCAGTACTCTTGAGGATGCCGTAAACGATCCTAATGCCGTTGTTATCGGACCATTCACTCTTGAAAGCGCAGATACAGATGAAGACGGTTATTCAATCGAGTCGGTACTTTCAACTTTCAATGATTCACTGACATCGGATGAAATATCAATATTCGATAATGAACAAGTTTATATCCTGCCCAGAGTTCAGCTTTTGCCGACAGAAGCCAGCGGCAGCGTTATTCAGGGCAGTGATTCGCTCATAGTTCAGGCATCAGCTGAGCTTAGAGTTAAAGCCGGCGACCATCTGTTTGATGATGATGACGATGACAATTAAGATGATGATATTTTTGGAGGATATAAAGATGTTGAAGAAATACATTTCGATAGCTATGGCGATAGCAATGATAGCTTTAACTGCCAGTCCGCTTTATGCCTGGAGCACAGCCAACCCCAGAGCGTTGGCGATGGGCGGCGCCTATACAGCCTTAGGCGCCGACAATGAGGCGGCCAGTTTTAATCCAGCCAACCTGGGCTTATCAATCCATCGTATTTTTACGTTGAATCTGGTTAATGTTGGGATTGGCATAAAAAATAACAGTTTTTCGCTTAATGACTACAATACATACACTGGGCAGTTTTTAACGGATGACGACAAGGACGCCATTTTAGCCAAGATACCTGCTGAGGGTTTGAAGTTTAATGTGATAACGGAAGCAGGCGGCTTGAATTTTTCGGTCTGGCGGCTGGCGTTTAATTTCCGCGGACTTGGCGCCACAAAGTTTAATATCGATAAGGACCCCTTTGAACTGCTGTTTTACGGCAATGCTGTAAAATCTGAAATTAGCCTTGATAACACCAGCGGCGAGGCTTTGGCTGTGGGGGATGGTTCGGTTTCGTATGGCCATCCGCTTATGAAATGGAAAGGCGGCGAACTTTCAGTTGGCACGACTATCCATTACCTTTACGGCATAGCCTATGAAAAAATTACGCAGTCTGAGGGTAATGTTGCTACGACTGATGATGGTTTCGAGGGCAGCGCTATAATGAAAGTGAAATCGGCTCTTGGCGGCAGCGGAACAGCTTTTGATGTAGGCGGCACGGTGCTATTCGAAAACGATTGGGTATTCTCTGCCTGCTGGCATAATCTATATTCGAAAATAAACTGGACTAAAGATACAGAAGAACTGGTTTATACTTTCAATATGGACCCAATAAATTTTGACGCTATTAACGACAGTGAAAACAGCGATTCTCTAATTGAATCGAATGACACTACTTATTCCATAGAGTCATTCTCATCGAAACTTCCGGCGGTGGTAAAGCTTGGCTTGTCCAGATCATATCACAAGCTTACTTGGGCTGTTGATTGGGAACAGGGAGTTTCATCGGGAGCCTGGCAGGCGGTAACACCGCGTTTGTCGGCTGGTTTGGAATACAGACCTATCGGTGTATTCCCTCTGAGGCTGGGAACCTCTTTTGGCGGCGATAGAGGCACTATTTACTCAACCGGATTCGGAATATATATGGGACCAATGCATATAGATATGGCCATCGCCAATAACGGTTCGATTAAGCCAAACGGCACTAAGGGCGTGTTGTTTGCTTTCGCAATGGGCTTAAGATTCTAATTATAGTTGACTGACTACTGGAGAGAGAGATGATTACGCCAATGAGAAATACTTACTGTCTCAGGCTGCTGAAATCATTTTTGCTGGCGATTACGGCGGGCATTATCCTGCCCGCCGCTCTCCCGGCAATGCCGCCATTTCCGCAGGAAAACGGCAGTATGAAAGCTAACCAAGTGCCGCAATCATATTATATGAAAAACAGAAACAGATTACATGAAAACGGTGTAAATGCGCCCGGTGACTTGCTGACAAAGCGAAAAACAGGATTGACGAAAGCTAATGTTTCGAGAGAAATAAATATTCTGGCAATACTAATCGATTTTTCAGATAAACCCGCTCAAGCTATGGCGGCATATTTTGACACATTGATTTATGAAGATATTTCGGGGTCTGTTATGAATTACTATAAGGAAGTCTCATACAACACCCTGACTATCACTACGGCAGTGATTCCCTCAACGTTTGGCTGGCAAAGAGCACCCGAAACTTATGATTACTATTGCAATGGCCAAAACGGACTTGGCGGTTATCCTAATAATGCCCGGAAATTAGTTGAGGATGCGGTTGATCTTGTTGACCCTTATGTTGATTTTTCTAATTATGATAATGATTCCGATGGCGAGGTTGACGGCCTTATAATCATTCATTCCGGTACGGGCGCCGAAAAAACCGGCTCAAGCGATGACATTTGGTCTCATAAATGGACTATTAATGCGCGGCTTGTCGATGGCGTATATGTTAAAACCTATACGATGGACCCTGAATACTGGAATTATCCGGAAGATATGACCTGCGGCGTTTTCTGCCATGAATTGGGACACATGTTCGGCTTGCCTGATTTATATGATACGGATCTCTCATCAAACGGCATCGGCAAATGGAGCCTAATGGCTTCAGGCGCCTGGAATGGGACTTTGGGCAATTCACCGGCTCATCTTGATGCCTGGTGCAAGGAACAGCTTGGTTTTGTGATAACTGAGCAATTGGTTAGCAATCAGACCAATATTTCGATTCCGGCAGTAGAAAATAATCCAACGGTTTATAAATTAACAACGGACAGTTTAGCTAACGAGGAATATTTCCTTGTGGAAAACAGGCAGCAAATCAGCTATGACAGCCACCTTCCCGGCAATGGCTTGCTGATTTGGCATATTTATAATAGCCAGAGCAACAACAACAGCGAATGGATGCCTGAAAATGGCGTAGCGAGCAGTACTAACAATTATAAGGTAGCGTTAATTCAGGCTGACAACAATTGGGATTTGGAAAAATGCATTAATCGCGGCGACAGCGGCGATCCATTCCCCGGCTTATCCGGCAATAATATATTCAATAGTAATTCCAGTCCAAATTCATATTCATATAGCGGCACAGCTTCCAATGTGTCGGTTGTAAATATCAGTAATTCCGGCGCTATAATGACTGCCGATATGGGGATTGGCATTGAGGGAAACAGTCATGATGATAATCAGACTGCCGGCAACCTGGTATTAAACCAGAATTTCCCTAATCCTTTTAACTCGATGACTACAATCAGCTTCCAGTTGAAACAGGCGGGTTTTGCCGAAATTGCTATTTTTGATATTTCCGGTAGATTGGTCAAGAAAGTATTTTCGGGAAATCTAAGCGTTGGTTTACATAATTTCGTATGGGATGGCTCTAATCAAAGCGGTTTTAATGTCGGTTCGGGCGTTTATTTATACCGTATTAGCTTAAATAATACCGACAGCTTATATCGTAAAATGTTATTAATTAAGTAAGTGAAAGCCGGAGGTTTAGAATAAATCGTACGCAAACACAAGTGAATAATCACAGCAATAAAATAGCTTCCGGTTCTGAATCAGTAAGCAAAGAAAGACCTAAACGCCCTTAAAAAGCTTTTAAGACAAAGTTAAAAGAGATAATATAAAATGCTAAGAACGGGTGATATTATTATGTTAACAGGAAACTTCTCTTGACATTTTTTTGTTAATGCTTATATTGATAAGTGTGGGGAAGCTGAATAGTTTAGCTTAGAACAGAATAGCTTTGAATTAATGATTATCTCAACAGCTATTATATTGATGATTAATTGTTTATTGGAGAGCAAGCTACAATTTCAATAGAATATTGCTGTGAGTCTGGCAATTAGTCTTCTTACCCCCTCCGGAGGATTATTGCCATATAGCCTCACAGCGCTTAAACCCCTGCATATAGCGGGGGTTATTTTATTAAGTCCGGATTTTACAGCCATGCCCGCCGGCAGGCAGGTTGGAATTTTGTTATGGCAGTGATTATCATATAAGACATCGCTATGAATCGATATCATTCTTTGGCAGCCAAGGCGCGCAATACGATTTTATTGCATTATCAGGATGAATGCTTGCGTATCATACCCTGCCACCATTTATCGAATTTGGGTATATAAACAAACACCGGTATTGCTAACGCCCAGCCGGCAAAGATATCAATTACATAATGATGGCGAAGGTATACTGTCGATAAAATCAACCCGATGCAAAACGGCAGGATTATCCAGAAAGTGGTTTTCGTATATTTCCAGGCAAACATCAGCGACAACAATGTTACCGCCGAGTGCAGAGATGGAAAAGCGCACCGCGACCAGCTGGGGAGCATATTGATCGCCTGGTTGGCGACATTGGTCAGGATAGCGCCGTCAAGATTGACTGTATATAGATGCTTAAGAGTCAGGCGCGGCGGCACCGCCGGAAACAGGACGTAGAGAAAATAACCGCAATAGAAGCATAATATAACAGTAACAATCGTCTCCCGAAACTCCTGTCGGCGTTTTTGTATAAGCAAAACAATAGCGACAATCGGCGCAAACATGAAAAATATCATATAGCAGAACGAGAATATCTCAGTCAGCCAGGGATGGACAAATTGCTGAGACCAAACGCACGGCTGACAGCCAAACAGCCATTGGTCGATGGCGATAAGGTAGTTGTGGATATCGTTGGGATTGGCAAAATGGACTGTATCATGAAGGTTGGTGTATATCGCTAAGCAATAGGCAAACGGTAGAATATCCCGTAAAAACGAGAGGATAGCGTTATCGGAACGCTGGCGGGTGATAATATAGGCGATGATAATAACGATGACCACCGCTCCCAGTCTTTGCATATCGCCAATGAAAAGTTTTGGTACATACCCCTGGGCTTTGAAAAAGAAATAGGCTTTAAATGTCAGGTATGCCATCGGGAAGAAAGCAGCTAAGGCGATAAATTCCTCCGGCCTAAACGAGAAAATGATATGTTTGAGCTTTGCGGCAAAGTTTGTCGTTTCGGACGGCATATCTGGTTTATTCATTTCGACAGTTTTTGACATGGGGGGATATATAATTTATAATAGGGTTAAAGTAAATTGTTTTTTGTGAAAAATTATTCCTCGTTTTATCGAGTCTCCGCACCCGACAACAAAAGTAATTTATCGCGATGGCAGAAGCAAAAGTAATTTATCGCGATGGCAGGAACCCTTTCCTGCTATCTTTTATTAGCGTACCAATGTCGTCAGGAAAGGGTTCCTGACAACGCATGAAAATCCTGCATAAATTCTTTATAATTTAATTTATTTCATAGAGTTAACATTTAAAAAAGTGGAAATCATACTGCGAGAGGTGTCGGGTTTTTCATTCGTCCGCCTAAGGCGGACTCATTCGGAACCCGACTTGCTGTGTTATGAAAAAATAATAAAAAAAAAAATGAGGAAACTCCAAGTCAATTATCCCTTGACAAATGGCTGATTTTTCTCTATATATTATAATAGTTATGCATCAAGTTAGTAAAGAGCTGAGCATCTACAATTATTTGCGTAATAACCTCATTAGGGTAATAAAGTAATTTTACCCTGAAGTCGAGAAGGATATTTTAATTAACTATTCGTTCTAATCACAAGGAGGATGTTAGCAATAATCTAATTAACAAATTTTATCATCAAATTAGGTCTGCCATTATAATTTTAATCCAAAGAGAATCAAGTATGCCAATATTGATTTCTATTGAGTTATAATAATTGGCATTTCCGATAATTAGTATTTCAACGATAGCTTTAATAGCTCTTGAATATTTTAAAATTTAATTGGTTTTTACATCAAGCGGGGGTGAATTTATGTTTTATCTGATTTGAGAATGAGTGATAAGGAGGAGTGAGTTGCATAAAAGTATTTTTATTTTAGCGGTTATTGTTTTGGTAGTAAGTTTTATAACTGTTGGCGCAATAGCCGACTGGGAACCGGGAGACAATTACGAGATGCATTTCCCGCAGCTGCCGGATGAAGATGGCTGGGGTGTTAATGCTTCCTGGCCTATGACTTTGGCAGACGATTGGCTATGCACCGAATCAGGCTGGATTCAAGATATTCATTACTGGGGTTCATGGAAACATGATTATGCAGGAGAAATCGAGTACTTTATATTGAGTATCCATGATGACATTCCCGACAGCCTGAATCCGTCCGGCTACAGCATGCCGGAAAACCCGCCCTTATGGACATTAGATGTGCCTTATAATGATGTTATAGTCGTTCCATTTACTCCGGATACTTTGGAAGGCTGGTTTGACCCAAACAGCGGCGAAATTCTTGATAATGACCATTTACAGTATTTCCAATACAATATCTTTTTAGATGAGGACAACTGGTTTTGGCAGGAGGAGGGTACTGTTTACTGGCTGAATATCTCTGCGGTTTTGGCAGGCGCCCAACCTGATACGATTGAGTGGGGTTGGAATTCATCCGAAAATCACTGGAATGACAAGACTGTCTGGTGTTTAAACCCCGACTTCTACTGGATAGATATTTACGAACCGGCGATACCGATTTCAAACACTTTTACTTCTTACTTAAATGAAAGCGGCGATTCTGCCTGGGGTTGGG
Source organism: Candidatus Zixiibacteriota bacterium (assembly GCA_021159005.1). Taxonomy (NCBI): domain Bacteria; kingdom Pseudomonadati; phylum Candidatus Zixiibacteriota; species Candidatus Zixiibacteriota bacterium. The sequence goes on from JAGGSN010000111.1 coordinate 12,509, forward strand.
GTTCGGACGCTTATGGTGAGGGCTGGTACTACTATCCGGAATCCAACTCGTGGAATATCTGGTTCTATGACCATCCGATGGATACTACTCGGAAAAAAATTATCAGGATTGAATTCGATATAGTTAAATACACGCATTCTTGGCCCTCAATGGCAGTAGTATCGTTATGCTGGTCGAACCAGCTGTGGGTCGATACAACAAGTCCGCCGGTTGAATCATTGGAAGAGGAATTCATAGACAGTGAAATAATCCTTGCCGCTGAAAATTACGAAGGGTTGTGGACATACGTTTTGGATATTGAGGATTTCAACCCTGCCTGGGTCTCGGTTAAAATTCAGGGAAATAACTTCTCGCTTATGAATGGGGTCATTGATCATGCCTGCTATGGTTCGCTTGATATGGCATTTGTGATTTCCGGCGAATCCGGCCGTCCAGCACCGCAAACCGGCGACCCTGATTACAACGACGCACCCTACATGCCAATTGCCTGCCATCAAGATCAAACATACGAGCGACTGGGGCAGCTATCGGATAATGAGCCTGCTCCTATTTATGATGATGACACTCAAGGCATAACCAATGACGACGATGGCTTAATTGGCGCAGTTTTAGCTAATGGCTACCTGACATTAAGATTCGTAGTTTCTTCCTCGTATTCGGCTAATCCCGGTAGTTTCCTGTCATGCTCGGAAGATTGTGTGGATGCCTGGGTTGACTGGAACGGCAACGATAGATTTGAACACGCATCCGAATATATTGGAAGCTGGACAGGCAATCCGATAACCGGCTGGAACGGCCCTTTTGGTCGGGATGCGGTGATTGGCACAATTACCGGTTTCGTAGGCATCAGAGAGCCGGGATATTACCCGATTCGACTCCGTCTTAACTGGGAACAATATACAGGAATACATACGCCAAGCCCGGGAAGCGGCATTATCGGAACTTGCGATGATTGGGGTGAGGTTGAAGACGAGGTGTTTTATATAACTCCCGGCGGCGGTAATTGGGACTATAAAATGCACTTCCCGCAGCTTCCTGATGAAACAGGCTGGGATGCTAATGCTACCTGGCCGATGATATTGGCCGATGACTGGATGTGCTCGGAGACAGGCTGGGTTAAAGATATTCATTTTTGGGGTTCATGGCGTCAAGGCTTAACAGGAAACATTGACAGTTTTTTAGTGCGAATCCATTATGATGTACCGGCAAATCAAAGTCCTACCGGCTACAGCATGCCCGGTCTTTTAGTCTGGGAAAATACAATAGGGCGAAGTATGTTTGAAGAATTTCCTTTGGCAGCGGATTCATTCGAGGGTTGGTTTACTCCCGCCGAGATTGTAACTGAAGTAAATCCTATGGATAACTGGGAATACTGGCGCTATGATATACTACTTCCCGACAGCTTGTGGTTCGAGCAGGAAAACGGCGTTATCTACTGGCTGAGTATATCTGCTTTTATCGAGGATATGCTTCCCGATACGATTGTATGGGGTTGGAAATCATCCAGCGACCATTGGAATGATAACAGCGTCTGGGTACAATTTCCTGATAATTTCAGAAGAGAATTGTATGAACCGACATTCCCGTATACTCCTTTCGATATCAATGATGACGGATATGCAGCAACCGTAGCCGATCTTATTTTACTGATCAACTATTTAAATGGAGTTTCGCTGCCGCCATACGAGGTTGATGGCTTCTATCCGGCGGCAGATTGTGACGGCAATTGCGTGATTGATATTAACGATTATTATAATTTGGCTGGCCATATAATTGATCCCTACAGCATTACCCTCTCTTACTGCACATATTATCCGCCGGATGATATTATTCAATCGCTCGATCTGTCGTTTGTAATCACTGGCGATACATTAGAATCGGCGCCCGATAATAATGACTGCGAAAATGCTTCCGCAATAAATGATGGCGATACGCCGTTTTCTACGTTAGGTTCAACAACTGATAATAATGGCAACTGCAGTTTAGCTTTACAAAAGGATATATGGTTTAGATATACCGCTGCCTGCACCGGCACTTTAACAGTTGATTTATGCTATTCTAATTTTGACACCTATGTCGGTATTTTTGATAATTGCAATGACATGAACTGCATAGCGACAAATAATGATGGCTGCGGTATATTAAACGGTCCATCTTATGTACAATTTGTTGTGAGTGCCGGAATTGACTACCTGATTTGCGTTGGCGGCAATGGCGGCGCAACCGGCAGCGGCATAATTACTATCACCTGCGCTCCTACTGTCAACTGCTTCAATTATCTTACCGGCGATGTTAATATGCATATCGGTTTATGGCCGCCGGTAGTAATCGGTTCGGATGTTACATATCTGATTAATTATTTCAGAGGCATAATAGCCTCTCAGCCATGTTTTATGAATAATCCAGCAAGTGATGTTCCATACTTCTGGGCCTCGGCAGATGTTAACGGCGACTGCATAGTCATGGGCAGCGATGCTACCAAGCTGGTTACATATTTTAGAGGTACTGGCTCAATTGATTATTGTATCAGCTATACGCCATGCTGGCCACCTCTTCCCCCCGACCCACCCTCCGGCTGGCCAAATTGCCAGATACCGCCGGTTTTAAAGGGTTCGACGATAATACCATCTCAATCCGGCAAATAGATTAAGGTAGAGTAGTGAAGTCAGAAGTAACTTCTGACTTCACGCATGTTGTTGACAAAAAGTATTAATTAGTAAATTTCATAAGAGCATTTAGTAGGTTTAGTTTTGACCGCAGGAGCTTGCGCCAAAAGTTATAAAAGTCTATATCCCATTGCGCTTATAGGGGCATATTGCAATACGCCCCTACGCGATGCCCTTGCAAATCAATGGCTTATCTACAAACAATACATCTGATTTATTAGCAAAATGTCCGCAATGATTGCTCAATCAATCTTTTATCACAGCCCCGTAGTGAAAAACCCGACGTTTCGACTCTGATAAGTAATTTACTGAGGGAAAGAGGTTTATATTGCCGAGACAAGGTGTCGGGTTTTTTCTCGCCTTCGGCGAGCCGGAATCCGATCCGCTACTGTCCTACCAATAATTTATAGGTTTTAAGAATTATTGAAATATTTCCTTTATGTTGGTTATTTATCGATATGACCTTCTGTTAAAATCCTGATTTGCAAAACGGCGCTTGGCAGCCAATCGGAAAGCAAAAATTAACGATACTTTTAAATGGGTAACCTTATACGTTATCGCAGGCGAATTCTTTAAAAAAAGCTTGACAGTTTGAAAATAATTATATACAATACAGCAGAGGTAGCAAACATGGTTTTGTATCTAAAAGCATCCTTAATTATTCTAAATCGTATTAATGTTTACGAACTATTAACTAAAATAAAACTTTAAGGAATTTTAAGCGTTTTATGAAAACGCAAGCAAGAAAAATATGTGAATTAATTACTTCATAAGCAACAAATAAATAACTTTAAGTGGAATTTAGGTATTAAGTTAACCTCGAAGCAAATAGCAATTTTAATGATGGGAGGAGAAGTATAAAAGCATACGTTAAGGAATCAGCAAAATAAACTTTCTTTAGTGTTTTATTTTCTTCGGATTTGTTTGGGATAGCAAAACATCCCAATTTAAGTAAAAAAGTTACTGCTTTCAGATGTTTTAAAAATGAGCATGTTATATGCTTTAATAAAAGCAAGAGTGATTAAATTAAGAATTTTGAAGCGGTAGATTTTGCCAAAACAATCTGAATATGTAAAATATACTTAACGGATGTTTAGAAAGGAATAAAGAGTAAAGAGAAGTAATTTTTTAGGGGTAAAGTTGTTAATTAATTTAATTTAGCGGAAATCAGGTAACTCGTTAGATGGTAATGTAATTAAACAAAAATTAACTCCAATTTTTTTATGGAGGAAAAGTAAATGAAAAAATGTCTTTTATTGACCGCAATTTTAGTTTTAGCTTTCAGTTTTGCTTGGGCTGATGTTGTTGACAATAATTCAGCGGTTTTATCTACCGATAATACTGCCATTTCAAAAGCCGCTATTAGCGAAAGTGCCAATAGCCCTATGGCCAACGGCACTGTTCTAAGTGTTGACATGAGAAGCACTGATATTCAACATCGCACAGTTGGCACCCCGATTACGGTCAAGCCTGCTCAGGGAGCCGCTTTAGATGCTCCGCCTAATGATTCCTGTCAGAATTGCATTGCAATTTCCGGCACTGGTACTCAGGATGGCACCTGCGTCGAGGCGACTGTTGACTGCCCGGCTTTGAACACCAACGAGTGCGTTTGGTTTTGTATTGATGCACCTAATGCCACAAACGACATTGAGATAGACTTCTGCAAAACCTATACCGAACTTGGCGGCGATATCTGGACTATCTGGGCGGTATTATTCGAAACCTGTTCATGTGATACCGCTGATTTTATAGCTCCGGATTTCTTTGCATGGGGCGAAGATCCTGCTTGTAATTATCAGCCAATTTACCGCTTCTATGCTCTGCCCGGTCCGGCCACATATTATCTGCCGGTTTACGTGCTTGATTATTATGACGCATTATGCGCATTCCGCTTCGATTATGCTGTTACGGACGCTTTCGTTCCGCCGCAGGGCGACATGTGTGATGATCCGTTCATGATTACATCATTCCCATATACGGATGCAAATAATAGCTGTGACTTCCGTCATGACTACGGCTATCCGGGTGAAGACGTTGTTTATGAATTCACCTTGACCGAATGCAAAGACGTAACTGTTTCATTGTGTAATTCACCAGACACATTTGATACTTATCTGTGGCTGATGGATGATTGCGGCGTTCAAGCTGTTGCCACTGATGATGATGGTTGTATGTCTTCCGGCTATGGCCTATCCCGCATAGAAGGCTATCGTCTGCAAGCCGGCACTTACTGGATTTTAGTAGATGCCTATAGCGGCAACTGCGGCAATTATGTTTTAGATGTTACTGTAGAAGATTGCCCTCCGCCTTGCGATTACAACGACTGCACAGAAATCGATTATGATTCTCTGCTTTATGATGGCGGCACTCTCGTTTATGAGGGCAATAACTATGGCGCAACCCTCGATCCGAACTGCGACTCCTTAACTACTGCTATGTCTTGGATTTATTTCCATACGGAAGCTCAGCTTGATGTTAAGCTTGAGTTCTGCGGCACCGATCCGGTTAGAACCGGTTACTATCGTATTTTAAGTCCATCCTGTCCTTGCCCGCCAAACGGCTGGGTCTTTGCCCAAGAAGAAAACGATACTGAATGCGGTGACGGCAACACTACTCTGTATTTCAAAAGATTAGCTGCCGGATCTTATTGGTATCCTGTCATTGGTGATGCCTCGGAAGGCCCATACTTGATTACTTTAACAGCTGGTCCTCCTACAGGCTATTGCGACTACACCTGTACACCGGGCGCTACAGCTGAAGGCGAAGTCTGCGGCGACGATGACAATGGCGGCTGCAACTCCGCACCTCCAATATTTGGTTCGGTTAGTATCGATGAACATATTTGTGGTACTGTTTGGGGTGATGGCGGCACAAGAGATACCGATTGGTTCATTTGGACATCACCTCCTCAGGATACTATGATTATCTGGAGCGCTGCCGGATCCTGCCCGATTGTTTTAATTGTTATGGAATTAGATAGTATGAGTACAGATGGCGCGGATACCTGCTGCTATACATATTTAGGCGGTAATGGTATTGCTGAATGCGAAACAACCTCTGTTATAACAGCTATTGATGGCAATTCCGACATAATGTTCTTCGTCTCTACTGACGGAATATACAGCGGTTATCCATGTGCGGATGGCCCGACTGGCGACGGTTTCCCGTATGAAGCCTGGCTTGCCTTCCAATATTCGGGTCCTCCTGTTAATGATGATTGTGCTTATGCTTTCGAGATTGGCGAAGTAACCGACTATCCATTCACCAATATCGGTGCTACAACCGACAATAACGGCGATTGCGACCCAGACCTGCAATCAGATGTCTGGTATAGATATACGCCCTCCAGTACTGGAATGGCTGAAGTCAGTCTCTGCGATGCCACTCTTTATGATGCATTCCTCGGCATCTTTACAGATGACTGTATCAACCATGAATGTATAGTTTATGATGACGACGGTTGCGGGCAAGGCGGCGGTCCTTCAAAAGCCTCATTCATGACAACCTTTGGTGAATCCTACCTGATCTGTATCGGCGGCTGGGCCGGCGGTATGGGTAATGGCGAATTTGACATAACAATCGCAGCGCCTCCGGAAATCAGAGTCGATCCAACAACGGTTGATGGCACTGCTCCTGAAGGCGGAATGGATACCGAAACTCTTAATGTTTACAACGATGGCGAGATGGACCTCGACTTCGATGTTATCGTTGAGCAGAATACCGGCGCTCCATTCAGCGCAAGCGATGTTATGGCTCCAATCGCAAAAACCCCGACCTTTGACAATGTTTCTCTCTCTGGCGATGTTTCGATAAAATCTGCCGTCAATAATAGCGGCTCTATGCCATCGTTAAACGACCCTGAAACGCTTAAGAGCGTTTCTAAACATATTGATTTGAGAAGCGGTTCTAATGATGAAACGGCTACCGAAATGTATTGTGACCTGATAATGACAGGTGCGCAAATGTATGTTTTGGGTGCGTTTGGTGATGGTTCCGAAGCGGCAGTATTCATGGATCCTGCCGTTTGTGGTGATCCTTCCGGAACATATCCCTTCCAAATTGATTCTCTTAATATAGCTGTTTACAGCAACAACACTGTTGAAGAAGATGTTAGTTTCGCAGTTATTCTTTACGAAGCTGATATGACAGATCCATCCTGCCCGGTTCCTGGGGCCTGGATCACTAATACACCTGTTTACAGTTATACATTCCCAGCTGGCGGCGCTTTCTATGGTTTTGTTCTTGATGCACCGCCTTTGACTTGCGTAAATGCTCCGTTCTTCATGTCCGTTTATTATCCTGACGCGCAGGAATATGTTGCTTATTGTATGACTGATTTTGCGACTCCGCCTCCTGTTCCTTGCTACTCTTATTTCAATGATAATGCTGGCAGTGGATGGCTTTCTTTATTTGATGCTTTCGCGTATGATGCCGACTGGAGTGAATACTACTATGTCAGCGGTCGCACCGAAACTTGCGAAGCTCCTGCTTGCACCGTCTCATGTCCGGGTGAAGGTATTGCCGAAGCTGAAGTTTGCGGCGATAGTGATAACGACGGTTGTAATGGCGATCCAGTTGTATTCGAAGATATAGCTTGGAATACTATTGTATGTGGTACCGGCTACTCAACCGATGCTGATACTGGCGGCAATTTCAACAGAGATACCGACTGGTACAACTTCACGACTGCTGGTCTGACCAACATTGATATTCGCATAACTTCCGAATTCCCATGCAACATGTATCTGTTAGATGCCACAAATTGCGACAGCATAGGAATGTATGCGGCAATTTCTCTGCCGAGTCCATGTACGGAAGGACGGATTTATGGCACGTTAGGTGCCGGCACTTACACGATATGGGTTGGCCCGACTGTTGCCAGTGTTTATTGTGATGAATCCGGTGATTACGGCGTAGATTACAATCTTTCCTTAGATGCTGAAATTGCCTGGTTGTACACCGACATCGATGCGGGCACCGTTGTTGCGCCAGGTCCTGTGCCTGTCGAGGTAACAATGGATGCTGCTCAGCTTACTGAGGGCGATTATTACGGAAACGTGATATTCGAATCCAATGATCCGGTAACTCCGACAACTACTATTCCGGTTCACTTCCTAGTAACCGCAGGCAGTGATTGTTATGAATACATGGCTGGCGACGTTAACCAGTCATTAGGTCTGTGGATACCGAGAGTAATCGGCGGCGACGTTACCTTCTTGGTTAACTTCTTCAAGGGCTCACCTACGTCGGTTCCTTGTTATATGCACAACCCAAGCGCTGGCAACCCATACTTCTGGGCCTCAGCTGACGCTAATGGCGACTGTATTGTAATGGGCAGCGACGTGATTAAGATGGTAGGCTACTTCAGAGGTGCTCAGCAGATATCGTATTGCGTAGATTACCTGCCTTGCTGGCATCCCGCAGATCCAGCTTTCGATCCTCCTCCAGCAACAGCACCAGCTGGCTGGCCGAATTGTGAAACTCCTCCTGTTACTGGTTCCAAAATAATTCCGACTCAATCTAAGTAAGCTTTTACTAAAATAGTCTACCGACTATGTAGGGGCGTCCGGCAACTGCCGGACGTTCCTTTTTTATTTATAAGTCAAATCATTACTATCCGGCCTTCTATAGAACATTATAATCAACGTCACTCCCGTGAAAACGGGAGTCCAGAAATTGGTCATGCCGACACATCCTGCCGGCCGGCGCCCGCCTGTCTGCGGACACGGGGCACGGTATTCTTGTTATCCACCCTTGAGTTAACGAACAGTTTTCTGGATTCCCCCGCCGCGGCGGGGGAATGACGTAAATGGATAATCATCGAATTAAAATCAATTACTAAAATTTTATCTCGAAATATTTAACAAAATAAAAGATGAAATGTCGATGTTTACTGGAATTGTCCAACATCTTGCTGCTGCTTAGATTATAATTCAAGAAAATTTCGCCTTACTATATATTATTGAAAAACTAAATCGAAAAGACCCGACAGTAGTGAAGTCAAATAAAGGTTATTCGATTAATAACCTGTTTTTCAGTTAGAATTTTATTATGGCAATGATTATTGTTTTGCTGATGGTGCCCTTGCCCAACAGCATTTATCATGCAAGGCATTATTATGAATCGATACCATTACACGATTGTATAAAATACAACTTCATAGACAAGTAAAAAGAGGGCATATTCAATACACCCTTACTCGTTGGTGTATAATAAGATACACTATATTTGCAGTTCTATAGCAAAATCTGGGTTTATTAAAAGCCTAACTTATCGTCTTTTTTATCATCCATAGAGAACTCAGACCAGCCGCGGTCGGAGGCGGAGGTTATACCCTTGCATCTGAGGTCGAAATCTTCAGGGTTGGATGACTGAGCCAGCGCTTCTTCATAAGAAATCAAACCGGAACGGAATAACTTCATAATTGACTGGTCGAAACTCTGCATCCCGTACTGGACAGTTCCCTGCTCGATGAGTTCAGGTATTCCGGGAGTTTTCATCTGGTCGATAATATATTCCCTTATAGAAGCGGTGCTTATCATGATTTCTATAGCGGGAATTCGACCGGGGCCGTCCGAGCGCGGCAGCAGACGCTGGCAGATAACCGCTTTTAATGTACCCGCCAACAGTAAGCGGATTTGCTGATGCTGATGCGGCGGGAAGAACGAGATGATTCGGGTGATTGTCTCAACAACGTTCATAGTGTGAAGAGTAGTAAGTACAAGGTGTCCGGTATCGGCTGCAGTCAGGGATATGCCCATAGTATCGGCATCGCGAACCTCACCGATTAGAACGATATCTGGGTCTTGACGGAAAGCATGACGGAGCGCCGTGGCAAAGCTTTCGGTATCGCCGCCCACTTCGCGTTGTGAGATAATCGATTTTTTATCGCGGTAAATATATTCTATCGGATCTTCAATAGTCAGGACGTTTTCAGAGCGCGTCGAGTTGATATGCTCGATTATCGATGCCAGCGTGGTCGATTTGCCGGAACCGGTAGTGCCGGTAACAATTACCAGCCCTTTCCTCGCCTCGGCAATATCTTTAATTGTGTCCGGAAGGTTTAATTCCTTATAAGTCGGAATTACTGTATTAACATGCCTTATCGCTATACCGACAGTGCCTCTTTGTTTGTAGAGATTAATACGGAACCTGCCCATCTTGGAAATTGACAAAGCCAGGTCCATCTCTCTTCGCTGATGGAATTTTTGAAGTTGAGATTCTGTTAAAACCTGCGACAGAATTTTTTCCATATCCTGCGGCATTAAAATCTGGTCATCTGCTGAAAAAAGCCTGCCGTCTATTCGCAAGGTAGGTCTTAAGCCAACCCTTAGATGAATATCAGAACCTTTACGAGTCAACATCTGTTGGATAATTTCTTTAAATGTCATCGACTCCCCCTCAGATGATATTGTTGAAAGTATGGGAAATTGTTAGCAAACTTGTTTATCAGGCCGGTTCTATTGCTAATAGAGGCTGTCCGAATTGTACCGGTTGAGCATTCTGAGCCAATACTTCGACAACTATGCCGTCGTATTCCGACTCGATCTCGTTCATTATTTTCATAGCCTCTATAATGCATATAATCTGACCGCGAGTTATCCTATCGCCAACCTGAACGTACGGTTTAGCATCTGGCGAAGGCGCTCTGTAAAAAGTGCCAACCATCGGTGTTTTTATCTCTAAGCGATTTTCCGCTTTTACAGGCGCAGGTTCTGGTTTTATCTCCGCCGCTTGGCCGGGTGTTATCTCAATTAATTTATCGGGAATAGCCGCTTTGACTTGAGGATTATGACCGTTATTATCTCCGATTTGGCGAACTTTTTTGCGAATCAGAACCCTGCTTCCCCAGTGGGAAACCTCGAGTTCGTCGATATTTGATTCTTCGACTATTTTAATCAACGACTTTATTTTAGAAGTTCTCATAATATTCTCTCTGGGTTAAAGCTCAATTAATTCCCTCGGCGATTTTGTTAGAACTCTACAGCCATTTTGCGTTATCAAAATATCATCTTCAATTCTAACACCGCCCCAATTCGGTAAATAAATTCCCGGCTCAATAGTAATAACATTGCCGACTTTCAGAGTATCCTGACTGCGGGGACTCACAACCGGCCCGCTGTGAACCTCAAGGCTAAGGCCGTGTCCTAAACCGTGACCGAAATAATCGCCGTATCCTTCTTTATTTATTATATCACGGGCAACTTTATCAAGCTCTTTTGCATCCATTCCCGCTCGAGTCGCATCAATTGCTGCCGTCTGGGCTTTTAAGACAATGTTATAAATTTTCTTCTGTTTATCAGTTGCTTTTCCCAAAACAACGGTGCGGGTCATATCCGAGGCATAACCATTATAGAAGCAGCCAAAATCAAACGTAATCAAGTCGCCTTTTTTCAGTTTTTTATCCGAGGCTTTGCCATGAGGCATGCTTGACCTTTGACCCGAAGCGACAATAAAATCAAAAGAAGGACCATCAGCGCCCATTTTTATCATGCTGTAAGATAGCTCCAGCGCTAAGTCGCGTTCTTTGACTCCCGGCTTTACCCTGTCCAATATTTGGCTGAAAGCTGTGTCTGATATTTTAACAGCCCGTTTAATTTTATTAATTTCAGAAGTGTCTTTAACAATGGAAATAGATTCTACGAGATTTTCGGTCGGTATAAATGTGCTTTTTATTAACAGTTCTTTCATTTTTTTGAGTGCTTTAACTGTCATAATTGCGGTTTCAAAACCAACTTTGGCTTTTTTACAGAAACAGGGCAGTTTAACCAACTCGCTAACTAGTTCTCGTTCGGCTATTATTATCTGAGAGTTCTTAACCTCTTTGCGCGCTTGGACGGTATATCTGAAGTCCGTTAAAAAATATGATTTAGGCGGCGCCAAGATTAATAACCCATTAGAACCTGAATATCCGCTTAAATACCTGATATTAGACAGCTTACTGACAATCATGGCATCAAGCTTATTTTTCTTTACCAAAGCGTTTGCTTGTATAATTCTATTGTTATTCATTATTTTCCTATCTTTGATTCTATGATTTTTATTCTCTCTTTATATTTATTATTATCGGGATCACCGTTTAGAAGTTTTTTATAAACCTTTAATGCTTTCTCATATTTCCCCTGGTTAAAACAAATATCAGCAAAAGTTGCAGTTTCAAAAATTTCAGCTTTTAATACATTTACCTGTTCCCGTTTCAGTTCGGATTGGTCGGTTGATTCGATACTTCTGACCTCTCTATTGTTAGATTGTATTATATCATCATTTTGTTTCGCAGCTGCTCTATTAAAATCCTCGAGCGGAACGATAGATTCGGATATAACTGCCGGTTTCTCCTCTAAGTCGTCGGATATTTCTGTGTCGTTGACAGCATCAGCAGCAGCTCTATCAGGCGTTTCGACCTTTGGCTTATTCGCTGTTATGCTTTCGGTTTCAGACTCCGATTTTTCCACTACCCGGCTGTCATCTTCTGCGGTGATTTCTTTTTTAGTATTCTCCGTTTCAGCAATTACTTCAGGTTCGGTATCCATAACCTGCTCATCGCCGGTTTCTTCTTGTTCGAAATAATCGGCTAATGCCGGGAAGATACTTTCGAGACGATTACGGCAATAATCAACTTTCGCTTCCTTGCCAAGCCTAAAATAAACCTCGCCCATCATAGCCCAAGCTGCCGGGTGTTCCGGGTCGAGGCGAAGAACCGATTCTAAGGATTCCTGAGCAAAACCGTATTCCTCCTGTTCGATATGCGCTCGAGCCTTTACCAAAAAACAATTTCGATTGGGGCCATATTGGTTTATCGACTCGCGGCATTTTATTATAGCGCCCTGCGCGTCATTCGAATCGAGCAGTTTCATCGCCTGATATGCTTCAATATCCGGCGAGTTAAATTTTTCAGAATCGGTATCGTTCATATAATCCTCAAAACTGATTGAAAATTATAACAATAATGCTGTAAATTGTCAAGGCAGAAAGGTGTAAGTTGTTGATAAATATAAATATTTGCTTATCGAAAAATGGCGGAAAAAATGATAAAAACAGATATTTCGACAAAATCATACTATAACGACAATAGCGGGAACCAGAACTCAAGATATATACTACTTTTTAAGCTAATGCTATACTACTCTTTTCTGACCTCAATAACAATAACCCTAGCAAACTTTCGGAGAAAAGAAAGATGAGATAATAAAAGGTTATCCAATTTCTTCAGATGATTTTGAAATTTGAATAAAAACGGAATACGTTCCATTCTGGTTATTAGTTCAAATTCCGCAAGAGAATATTTAAAACCAGAGTTCTCGATTTCCATAACAAGTTCCTGCTTGTTAAGCCCTCCTCCGCCCGGTGATTCCGTATCAGGAACAGGGATAAGCTGTCGAAGTTTATAATACAATCCTGAGTTGCACATCGGCTCGATAAATATTCCAACCCCTCCCTTTTTTAAAACGCGATACATTTCTGCCAAGCTTAACCTGAGATTAAAATGATGCAAGGCCACTAATGCAGTTACAACATCAAAGCAATCATCCCTGAAAGGCAAAATCTCAGAACAGCTTTTGATAGGACAGCTATTGGTATCAGACATAGCTATAAATTCTAAACATCTTAAGGAAACATCAATGGAAACCACCTCGACTCCGCGTCGCATGAAAAACCGGCTTAAGGCGCCATTACCAGCGCCAAGCTCTAAGAGCCTTAATGGCTTGCGTTTCGGAAACTTGCTGAAATAATTATAATTTTTATCAAAAATAAATTTATCTGACGGCTTATCATAAAATTCTGCGAACCATTCTTCATACTCCTGATCCATCTGCATAAGTTTGCCGCCAGCGTCAAGCTGGCTAAAGTATTCGTCCGCTTCTTTATCATACCACTGCGCTTCAAGAACATTTTTTTGTTGTAATAAGGCAGGGTTTTTCTTGTAAGGGTTATTTATAAGATTAACATTGTATTTATTACGGTGGCGCATATTTTAATTATCTTTACTATTTCAGTTTAATCGCTGTTAATGGCTTCATATATAATTATAATATAAATTAATATATTTAGGCAATCATTTTAAGCTATTACGTTTTAATAAATCAGACAGGTTCAGTTAGCCAATAGGCAGACAAGTTAGCCTAAGGCGAATGCCAACTACAAAATCTAAGCCATATAAAACAAAACCCCCGACCTTTCAAAAAGTCGGGGGCGATTGCTAATAATCAAAATACTGGATATTTATTAATCAGTATTGACTCCAGAATCTTTTTCCGGTAATGAGTCTTCTTCAGGATTGGCAACAGCAATTGGTTTTTGCTCGGTTTCCGTCTTAGTTGTTTCGGCATCAGCTGCTATCTCAGATTGTTCGTCGGCTGATTCCTCCTGCTGCTGTTCAACTGTTGGTTCGGCTGCGGGTTCTGCAACCGGTTCTTCGGGTTTTTCAGCTTTCGGCTGTTTATTATCTTCAAAACTCTCAGCCACAGTGTCTTGGATTTTGATAGTGCGAGTAGGGTGATCGGTTAAGAATTTATCGAGATCATCTCTTTCTCTAACAGCATAATATGCCTCAACCGAAAGGATGATTTTGTGATTTTTAGAATCAAATTCAATAACCCTCAAGGGAATCTGGTCGTTTTCAGAAAAAGCCTCGGATGGTTTTGAAATATCCCTTTTACCCAGCATATTGGCAGGTACAAATCCCTCGACATTGCCCTCGAGTTCAACGATGACTCCCCTATCCAAAAGGCGCGTAATAGTTCCAAGTGTTTCGGTATTCACTGAATATTTCATTTCCAGTTCGGGCCAAGGATCATCATTTACTTGCTTAAGTCCGAGCGAAATCCGTCTATTGTCCTTATCGATAGAAAGAATTCGCACTTCGATTTCATCATTTTTCCTCATAATTTCTGAGGGATGCTGAATTCTTTTAGTCCATGACATATCAGAAATATGCACTAAGCCATCGATACCATCCTCGATTTCGATAAAGGCACCGAAAGTTGTCAGGTTTCTAACTTTGCCTTTAACAGAAGTACCGACTGGATATTTCAGGTCGATAGTTAGCCAGGGATCGGGTTCGAGTTGTTTTAAGCCGAGCGAGATTTTTTCATTTTCTTTATCAACAGTTAATACTACAACCTCAATATTATCATTAGGCGCAAGGAGTTTTGACGGATGCTTAATATGCTGAGTCCATGACATTTCCGAAATATGTACTAAACCTTCAACACCGCGTTCCAATTCGACAAAGGCTCCGTAATCGGTAATCGAAACTACTTTGCCTTTAACGCGGCTGTTGACCGGATATTTTTCTTCGACATTTTCCCAGGGATATGGAGTTAGCTGTTTAAGTCCCAAAGAGATTCTGCCGGAGTTCTTATCAAAATCAAGAACCTTGATTTTAATCTCCTGTCCCAGCTTGGCAATCTCAGAGGGATGATTAATTCTTCCCCAAGACATGTCAGTTATATGTAAAAGGCCATCGACACCGCCAAGGTCGATAAATACTCCGAAATCGGTGATGTTTTTAACAATTCCATCGCGAACCTGACCAGGTTCTATTTCCTTTAAAAGCTCATCGCGCATATCTCGGCGTTGTTCCTCAAGGACAGCCCGACGGGAAACCACTATATTTCGTCTGCTCTTATTGATTTTAATAATTTTCAATTCGAGTTCTTCGTTAAGGAGAGCATCGAAATCGGGCACCTGTCGAAGCGCTACCTGCGAACCGGGAAGAAATGATTCAACACCAAACAGGTCGACAACCAATCCGCCTTTAATCCGCCTTTGAATTTTGCCAATGACGGATTCGCCGGATTCATGAGATTCTTTGATATTATCCCACACTCTAAGGAAATCTGCTTTCTGCTTGGAGAGAACAAGCTGCCCGTGGCTATTTTCGATAGCTTCAAGGAAAACATCGATATCTTCGCCAACCGAGACATTTACAGGTTCGGGAAATTCACTGATAGGGATTAAACCTTCCGATTTAAAGCCCACATCAACAATAACATCATCGCGACTAACACCCATAACTTTGCCGCAGATGATTTCCCCTTCTCTGACATCCTGAAGGGTACTTTCATACATAACCAGCATTTTATTATATTCTTCCTCGGAATACTCTTGCTCTTCGATTTCCTCCTCGGTTATAACCACTGGAGTATCAAGTTTTTTAATTTTAGTTCGGGGTGCTTTAGAACGAGTATGCTTAAGCGCTTTTACCTCTGTTGTTTTGGCTGCGCTTGTTTGTTCTTTTTTGGCAGTTGCCGCGACTCGTGAAAGCTTTTTTGCTTTATGCGTTTTACTTTTGGCGCCACCTCCTAACTTTTTAGATTTTGTTGCTGCGGTTTTTTTAGCCGCTTTTTTCTTCTTTTCTGGCATTTACAAGAATCCTCCTTAACATTCACATTACCCCAAAGGGCGACCCAAGGGTCTGGGTCAATATAATCACATTTAATTCTAATGCAATCTGTTTTTTATATCGGATACAAAGAATTTTTTAATAACTTTAAATGAATGATATTTCAACCCGGCTTTGGCAATAGAACTATAAATAAATTGCTCTGGTTACTAAGCGGCGCTTGGCAGCCAGAGCTAAATTTATTCGGAATTATATTGAACATTTAGCGTTAAAACACACCTCTAACCCCTCTCAAGAGGGGAATAATATATCGCCAAATTCAATATTAAGACAATGTTCACTATAGCCCCTATCGAGAAGGGAATAATATTACTATGTGTTTTGGGCGTTATCTTGAAGCTCTCTGATACGCTTCATTAATTCATCGGTTACAATTTTATAGCCGGTTTTGGATTTACCGCACGATTTTATCCATTCGGAATCTATAATACGTCCAAATGATATTTTCATCTTTTTCCCCAGCAAGAAATTCCACCAGGCTCTTTTTGTATTCTCAATATAAGCCGGGACTATAGGCGTTTCAGCCTTGCAGGCAAGCATCCCAACCCCGATTTTTCCCTCCATCACCCTGCCGTCGGAAGAACGCGTTCCCTCAGGAAACATTATCAGCGCCTTACCCTGTTTTAAAAACAATATCGATTTTTTAATAACATCAATATCGAAACCGAATCTATCTACCGGAAAAGCGTTAAGTTTAGTGAGCAAGCGACCTAATATGAAAGGTTTTAATAGTTCTTTCTTGGCCATAAACCAGAGTTCTCTATCAATTGTTGAGCCAAGCAGGAAGGGGTCAGCGCCGGCGACATGATTTGATGCGACTATTAACCCACCTTCAGGAGGGATATACTCTTGGCCTTGAATTTTTAGTCTGCACAAGATTCGCATATAAATATTCATAAGAAAATGGATAGACCAGTATAAACGATTTACTTTATTTTTCGTATGCATATCTCGTAAATTTTTTGCACCTGTTGGTCGATTGTAATATCCGTAGTGTCAACTTCGATTGCATCATTGGCTTTTTTTAAAGGCGAATGTTCGCGGGATGAATCGATTCGGTCTCTTTTAACAAGATTTTCGCGAACCCGTTCCAATTTCTCTGCTGAAGCGTTTTTTTGCGCCAGACGTCTTTGCGCCCGAACATTAATATCGGCAACTAAAAATATCTTCACGTCGGCATCGGGAAAAACGAAAGTTCCCAAGTCTCTCCCCTCAGCCACAGTATTGAAATTGCCAGCGAATTTTCGCTGTTGGGTATGCATGTAATCACGAACCAAGCCTACAACCGAAACTTCCGACACAAACCCATCAACCTCGCGGCTGCGAATTTGCTCTGTAACATCTTTACTATCAAGGAACACTTGCAAGCTATCTTTATGCGGTTTCAGAACAACATTTGTTGAATCTAAAATCTCTTTGATGTTGTCTTCATCGCTGAAATCATTTATGCCAAGCTCAAGGAATTTGACAGTTATTGCCCGGTACATGGCTCCTGTATCAAGATAGATAAAGCCGAGTTTTTCGGCTAAGGCAATTGCCGTAGTGCTTTTTCCGGAGCCTGCCGGGCCGTCAATTACAACTACTTTTCCCATTATTTCAAGCCCACTGAGTTTTGTAATATTTTCAAATGTTTTTTATCGATTTTCACAAATTTGCCCCCCGGCAGATTGCCAAGCTTAAGATTGCCATAGGCTATCCTTTTTAGGCTTGAAACGGTCAAGCCTACTTTTTTAAACATCCGGCGTACCTGACGTTTGCGTCCCTCGTGAATTGTTATATGTACTATGTTTGATGTCTTATCCCGCTGGATTGCTTTTACTTTTGCAGGCGCGGTCAGGCCATCATCAAGCATTACGCCATCCTGCAGCTTTTTTAGGGCAGGTTCATCAATAACGCCATTGCAAACCACTTCATAAGTTTTCTTTACGCCATACCGCGGATGGCTCAGGCGAAAAGCAAGGTCGCCATCATTGGTAAAAATCAACAGCCCGGATGAATCATAATCGAGACGACCTACCGGAAAAACCTTGCCTTTATACTCTTTCAGATATTCTGTTACAAGGTTTGCATGATGGGGGTCTTTTGTCGAGACAAGGCAACCCGTAGGTTTATTCATCATCAGATAGTAGGTTCCGGTCTCCGGCGATACAATCTTGCCATCGACCTTGATTATGTCAGACTGTTCATCCACAGCTACGCCCAAGGTTTTGACAATTTTACCGTTAATTTTTACTCGTCCGCAAGTTATCAGGTTGTCGGCATGACGGCGTGAGGCAACTCCGGAAAGAGCGAGGTATTTATTTATTCGCATTGGTTTTATTCTTTCGACACATGTTTTTCACAAGGCTAATATATATACTCATAATGAATAAATCTACATCTCTTTAGGCTAATAATATAAAAGGTGATATTTTTTAGATATTTACATTTTATCAAAGCCAGCTGCGCAAATAGTCAAGACCACAAGGAGGGTCTTGATCTACAACTGTTCTATTAAATTAAACCATTATCATAAGCAAATGATAACTATTAATCTATATATCCTCTTCCTGCAAAATCTTGTCAGTATCAGTATCAGCGTTGGTTTCTGCTTTCATGGTCGGCTCAATATGTTCATCCGGCAGTTCATCAGTTGAAGATTGCTCATCAGAAGCAGGCATGGATTCACTTTCAGCATCACTATCATTTGCTTGAGCGTCTTCCCCGCTTTTTACCATTTTAATAACCGGCATACTTTTAGTGAAATCCTCTATTTCTGTCAGCGGCGGCAGATGTTCAATAGATGGCAAGCCGAAAAATTCAAGGAAGTATTCCGAGGTTTTGTACAATAACGGGCTGCCGGGCGCCGGCGATTTGCCATCAATAACAACGAGTTCTTTCGACATCAAATTTTTCAGCACGCCGCCGCAATCAACACCACGAATTCTTTCGATATCAGCCCGAGTAACCGGCTGTTTATAGGCGATTACCGCCAGCGCTTCTAAAGCCGCTTGGGATAGACGGGTAGTTTTTTCCTTAGCTTTAATCCGATTAATATATTGATGATACTCAGGTAAAGTTAACATCCGAAAGCCTGAGGCTATCTGCTCAATTCTAAAACTTCTGTGGGTATCGACAAATTCTTCATTTAATTCAATTACAATATTTTCAACAGTTATTTTTGATAAACCGGAAACTTTGGCTATTTGCGCTGATGTTATCGGCTCCTCGGCGGCAAATATCAAAGCCTCGACAATACCTTTCTGGTCGACAAGCTCGAACTGTTTTTCCGATACCGTATCCTGATTTTGTACTGATTCTTCTATTTTGATTTCCCCTTACTTTAAATATACCATTTTTGCTTTTGCCTGCTGATTATTGATTATTAGATTATAATAATAAGCTCCAGCGGCAATATCGGCCATGGGTTTCCAGGTTATTCTATTCATACCGTTCACGGCAACACCATCAAACCTATCAACTAATCGGCCGTTTATATTATATATGTCAAACTTATAATCATTCGAGTTTGAATTCCAGTAAAAACTTATATCACATGCCGAATTAAACGGATTAGGATAACTGTCATATAAGATAAACTTTTCGGGTTCTAATAAATTTCCTGTAAGTATGTTTGTCTGAGTGTCTTCCAAGTAGGCATTATACTCATAATTGGCGGAATCTGACTCTGTAGAATATTGATATGGCCAGGTTATTGTTAATATTACTTTATCACACTCATCAAAGTTATTAATCCGCATCGATATTTGTTCATTAAAACTAAGGCTTCGCGTATAGATTTCAACCGGCCTATCGAGATATACTGCAGCCACAGCAATCTCCTCAGGATAGTTGTAATCTGATAAGAACTCCAGAATGAGGTCTTTTTTAAATATGCCAACACTTTCGAAACATATATAGGCAAGCCCCATATTTTCGACAGCTTTCGGAGTATCAATCCAGCCGGTTGGATAGGAACTATGACTTGCGGATACCGGTACAGTTGCCGGAAATTGCTCGCTCTCCTCGAAAAAACCCGGTCTATAATTGTTATTAGTGAAATAATTCCAACATCCAAAAACTGCAAATTCCCTATCGAAATCAACCTCTTCTTCTAATAATGCCGATTCAATAGCATATATAGAGTAGTCTAAATGGATAAGTTTTAAAAATATTTTATTAATTATATCAGGACCATAATTCTGGCGCAGGTATTCAGCAAAAACCCAAGCTCCATACATATGCGCGCCGCCAGTCATGTAAATCGAATAATCAATCTTATTGTAATATTTCTCAAGATAGTAGTATATAATGTTAAGGTCATCAAAAACAATCTCATTCGCCCAACAAGCCGAAAGTTCATACCACCATGGTTCTTCATCGCAAGTATTAGCCCTGTATGCCATCTGAATAGCGTGGAAATATTCATGAGAACAGACAGCCTTAAGCATCGGAATCGGGTCATTGGGGAAATGTACGCAGCGCAAATCTCTGCCTATGAATATATAAGACGCGTACGCTTCACGGTCGGGATAATAATCTGATTGAAATTCCGGCACAGTTAAGCCGGCAACATTTGTAACATAAATATCATAGCTATCATCGCCGCCAAAACCTTCATCCGGCGGAGGTACGTCATACCCCAAAAGTTCGATGTAAGTATAACGGCTTAACTCAAGAAATTCAGCTATTCTATTTATATAATCGGGCACATCGTCGGCAGGGTCTATATCCTCATGAGGATGATAAATAACATAATCGCCGGTAGTATCATAATGGATTTTAAAATTATCGCTATCGAAAGTGCAGAGCAGGTCGGGGCGTTCCAAAACCAATGGCGGCCAGTTTCCCGTATCTTTGGGGGCAATAATCAAATCACCTGTAGTGAAAGATTGCTGGCCAAACAGCAAGCTCGTCAGGATAACGATGAACACAAATATTTTAATGAGTCTCGGCATATAATCTGATAGCTTCCTCAACTTGCAGGTTTATAGGATAAACCCATATTTTGCCAAATGTCGACGATTGCCTTAAACTAATCTGATTTAACCTCACCAATTCAAGTAATGCTGCAAAAGTAACGACTATTACTATTCGGCGCGGGTCATCCTCAAAAAGCTTATAAAACTCCAATTTGTCGCTATCTGACAGCATTTCTGTAATGTGCCTGATTCTATCCTCGATATAAACCTCATCCGCCGCTACCTGGTGAACTGTTTCCTTTTTTGCTCGTTCCATAACATCGGCAAAAGCAATCATCAATGATGTCATATCTATCTTGCGTAAAACATAACATACTTCCGGCTCGACAACCTCAGGAAAGTCATGCCGCTTGAATCTCTTGGACCATTCCTTACCTCTTTCGCCAAGCTCCTCTGCGGCTTGCTTATATTTTTTATACTCGAGCAGCGCTTCAATCAGTTCATTGCGCGGGTCATCAATCTCAGTTTCGTCTCCCCCAACTTCGGGAAGAAGCATCTGCGTTTTCAGCCTTATCAGCATAGCCGCCATAAGGATAAACTCGCCGGCTACTTCTAAGTTCAGTTCTTTCATCGCTTCGAGAAAAGTCAGATATTGTTTGGTTATTTCGGCGATAGGTATATCATAAATATCGACCTCATCCTGTTTAATAAGGTATAGCAGCAAATCAAGCGGGCCCTCGAACGGTTGAGTGCCGTAGCCGCGAAGGTCTTCGGAAATATTAACTAAGTTAATACTGCTGCGATTATTGCCAGTCAATTTTCATCGCCTTTCGAACATCAGCTAAAGTCCGGGAGGCCGTCTCACGCGCCCGGTTGCCGCCATCCTTGAGGATATCCCAGACTTTATCCGTATCTTTAGCTAACTCCATCCTTTTCTGACGGATTGGCGCTAACGATTCATTAAGATGCTTAGCTACATTCATCTTGCAATCCACACAGCCAAGCTGGCCTGATTTGCAAGGTTCTATTATTTCCTCATGCTGCTTGTTGTAAATCTGGTGAAGCATATAAACCGGGCAAACATCAGGGTGCCCCGGATCGCCTCGTCGAAGCTTCTGAGGGTCGGTATACATCTTTTTCAATTTGGCGATAGTGTCTTCACTGGTATCAGCCAATTTGATATCATTGCCGTATGATTTGGACATTTTTCGGCCATCGATACCCGGAATATTCGGAAACTGCGCAAGCAATCCCTCCGGTTCGGGCAATGTATCGCCATAAAGATGATTAAACCTGCGAGCGATTTCGCGGGTTAGTTCTATATGCGGAAGCTGGTCTTTGCCCACAGGCACGACATTGGCTTTATAAACTAATATATCCGCTGCCTGCAAAACCGGATAGCCTAAAAATCCGTAACTATCCAACCCTTTTTGTTCAACCTGATCTTTATAAGTAGGCACCCTTTCCAGCCATGGAACAGGCGTAATCATCGAAAACAGCAAATGAAGTTCGGCATGTTCCTTGACCTCTGATTGAATAAATAAAGCGCATTTTTCCGGTTTTAAACCCGCCGACAGGTAATCAAGAGCCATCTCAGTGATTTGGCTTTTAAGGGTCTTTGTGTCGTTATATCCGGCTGTTAAGAAATGCCAGTCGACTATGCAGAAAAATAAATCGTATTTGCCTTCATCTTGTAATCTTACCCAGTTTCTAAGCGCTCCCTCATAATTGCCCAGATGCGCCCTGCCAGTTTGCCCTGAGGGCTTCATGCCCGATAATAAAATCTCTTTCATTTTGATTTTTCCTGCCTCTTAACGTTTTTGACACAGTAGAACGTGTACAATAATAGCATTAAATTAGCTGAATGATAGCTGCTGTTAAGTTGAATTAGCTGCAGTTTGCTTATCTCCTCTTTAAATAGTGAAACAGCTTTGCTGATTTATCTCATTAAGTTCTTAATCCATAAAAAGATATTGTCTCCAGCGATAGTCTTTAACGCCGACGAATTTTTGAATAAATGTGATATGATTTGGGCGTTTCGGTTTTGATAATAATTTCATTTTTGCTTGCTCCGGAGTTCGCTGCCCTTTCCGGTTGTTGCATTTTTGGCATGATGCCACTAAGTTTTCCCAGACATCCTTGCCCCCGCGGATTTTGGGAATCACATGGTCGACAGTCATATGTTCGACTTTACAGCCGCAATACTGACATATCCCGCCATCGCGCTTGATAACATTCTTACGCGACAGCATGATGCGTTTATTGGGCACCCTTATATAGGCTGCCAGCCTAACCACCGATGGCGCCGGCAGGCTCATCGAAACTGAATGAATTTTATAACCATCAACAGTTTCAATAACTTCCGCCCTATCTAAGTAAACCATCACAATGGCGCGTTTGAGAGTGCAGACCGACAATGGTTCGTAATTCTGATTTAGAACTAACACATGCAGAGAAAGCATACCGAGCCACCAAATATCATTATCTTCTACAAGTTAATTTACGATAAATGACTAAATTGTCAATTAAAAATTAAGATAATGTGGATTTGGGTGTTATAACAAGGGAGATGAATAGCAATACTGCCCATATAATAGGCGGATTTAAAAATCAGGTCTGATAGCTTTTTATTATAAACAATGTTAAATAAGGTAAAATTTGTGATTGTTTTTACGTATTTATACTATCATGACCTTTGAATATGGTTTTTATACATGATTTACATATAAAGACTTAAAATATAAACCCACCCGATGGGTGGGTACAGTTTGTTGTTAATATATTATAACTGCGGAAGGCGGGACTTGAACCCGCACACCTTTCGGCACTACCCCCTCAAGATAGCGTGTCTACCGGTTCCACCACTTCCGCAATAATCTTATGCAAATCCTGAGGTTATTCGCCGCCCTCAGTCGGCTGCGGATTGTCGCCCGTCGGAGCTGGCGGAAGCTCGATATCGCCGGGTCCTGTTTTCTGTTCGCCGGGCAGAGTAGATGGTTGTCCGGTGGGAACTGGCGCATTTTCAATCTGGTCTTTAATCGCTGATTTTATCTTAGTTGCCTGCCTCGCCGGTGAAACAAAAGTTAAAACCAGACAGGAAACCATAAACGAAATCGCTATTATAGTTGTAGCCTTAGATAAAAATGTAGCCGCACCTCGACCACCAAATACAGCGCCGGAAAGACTTGTCCCGCCAAAAGCGCCGGCTAACCCCTCGCCTTTGGCAGATTGCATGAGAATTACAAGAATCAGTCCCAAACAGATAATTACATGGATCGTTATTAAAATAGCAAACATTCACTGCTCCTTTTTTCACATTTTCGACAAGTAAATAAGATACTTGAAATATACTTGCAGTCAAGTTAAAAAATGTAATTAAGCGAAAATTAGTTTTAAAGGATAATTCACCTCAGGTGGATGATATCCATATGATAAACGTCAGGATGATATACGCCTAAGGGTCGAACATCTTGACGCTTGTTGTAATAAGCTTATCGCCCTCAGGATGTCGCTCCGCTCCATATTTATGAATAATAACAAGAGAGGCTGTATGCAATACACCCCTAAGCGCGATAACGCATATTATTTAAAGAATTTGAGTATTGTTTTGCCGTCAGGTTCTGAGAGCGTCCGGCAGCTGCCTCTGCTTCGCACTTACCCTAATTCATCTATGCCGTTACTTGCGGGGCAGCCGCTTTGGCAATGCCGATAAAATCAGCCGCTTTAAGGCTGGCGCCGCCAACTAAGAAGCCGTCAATATCTTCCTTGATAATCAACTCGCCGGCATTGCCCGGTTTGACCGAACCGCCATATAAAAGCCGCACTTTATTATAACCATCCGTTTGCGATTTCAGTAAATCCCTAAGCAGCTTATGAACCTCCTGCGCCTGTTCGGGAGTAGCGGTTTTGCCGGTTCCGATTGCCCACACAGGCTCGTAAGCTAAAATAATCCCATCATATTGCGTGAATCCCCTAAAGCATTCCTTAAACTGTTCGGTAATTACATCATTGGTCTTGCCGCTTTCCCTGATATCTAAACTTTCGCCAAGACAGACAACGGGAATCAGCGAACTTTCGATAGCCTTGTTTAGCTTTTTATTGATTGTCTGGTCGGTTTCACCGAAATATTGACGTCTTTCGGAATGCCCGAGGATGACATATTCGCAGCCGGCTGATTTTATCATAGCCGGAGAGATTTCACCTGTATAGGCGCCTTTATCCTCCCAATACATATTTTGCGCGCCAAGTTTAACATCAGTATTCTTTACAATGCCGGCGACTGTATTTAACCAGACAAACGGCGGACATATTAAAAAATCAGTTTGATGACTTAACCCAGGGATTTCCTTGGCTATATCCCCAGCCAGTTTTATTGCCTCATCGGCAGTTGTATTCATTTTCCAATTGCCTGCGATTAGAGTTTTACGATTTGCCATATTATTCTTTCTCCGTTAATGCCGCCAACCCGGGCAGGATTTTACCCTCGAGGAATTCTAAGGACGCCCCGCCACCGGTGGAAACATGAGTTATTTTATCTTTAAGTTTAAGTTTTGATAGCGCGGCTACCGAATCACCGCCGCCGACAATACTAATAGCGCCTTTTTCCGTTGCCTCTGCCAGCGCCCGCGCAACCGCCAGGGTGCCGCCGGCAAACTCATCGGTTTCGAATATCCCCATAGGACCATTCCAGACAACCGTCTTAGCCTGGCTGATAATATCGGCAAACTGCCCTTGAGCGGATGTTCCTATATCGACTCCAATCCAATCAGCCGGAATGTTTGATTTATCGACGATATTAGTCGAAAACGGTTTATCCAGCTTGTCGGAAACTAAAATATCATCCGGTAGAATCAATTGGACATTATCCGGCAGTTTCATTTTAAGCAGGCTCTCAGCCTCGCCGATTTTCTCCTTCTCAAGCAGCGACTTGCCGATTGACAAACCCATCGCCTTATAAAATGTGAAAATCATACCGCCGCCGATAAGTAAAATATCAACTTTCTGCAGAAGGTTTTTAATGACATCGATTTTGCCGGAAATCTTGGCGCCGCCGATAATAGCCACAAAAGGATGCTGAGGATTGGTTAATACCTTGCCAAGATAATCAATCTCTTTCTGCATCAGGTAGCCGGCCGCGGCTGGTTTAATAAAGTGTGCAACCCCTTCGGTTGAGGCATGCGCCCGATGAGCCGTACCGAAAGCGTCATTGATATACACATCTCCAAGGTTTGCTAATTGCCGGGCGAAATCCGTATTATTATCGGTTTCTTCTTTGTGGAAACGAAGGTTTTCCAGAAGTATAATTTCGCCATCCTTAAGATTATCAACTGCGCTTTTAACCTCAGTTCCGATACAATCATTGATGAATTTCACATTCATATTAATATCTTCCGAAAGCTTCTTCGCCACCGGTTTTAATGAAAGTTCCGGCTTAACCTGCCCTTTCGGACGTCCTAAGTGCGACATTAAAATAGCTTTGCCGCCGGATGATGTTATCTTTTTAATTGTTGGCAGTGCCGCTTTGATGCGGGTATCATCCCCAACTTTGCCATCCTTGAGCGGAACATTGAAATCAACCCGCGTCAGGACATTTTTGCTTGCAAGTTCGATGTCATCAATATTAATTTTATTCAATTTGATTCCCTCCTGAAATTGAATCAACAACTGTTATCTTATTTCATATAGTTTATCGGCGATAATCAGTCAAGCAGAATATAATGTGGAAGAATTCTTTGAAAATGTGTTGCAACAGCACCTCACCCGTTGGGTGTGATACAATATAGTCTTAAGTAAATCTCAGTAACATTCAACATCTTAAATCGTACTTATTCTGCGATGTAAAAACATATACTATAAAATCACTACTGTCCGGTCTTTTCAACAGAATTCTCCAATTAATACACAATAAATGAAACTTGCTTAAGCCATAACATATA
>JAGGSN010000112.1 GCA_021159005.1 Candidatus Zixiibacteriota bacterium
TTGTGACCTGACCCTCTTCATTCGAGTAGACCCTGGCGGGTCGAGACTCAAACTCCTTTGTGCCCAAACCCTTACCTGCGGAAATTCCATCCAGCCGGATCACGGTATGTCCGATAGAGACGGTAACCTTTGACGCTCACAGAAACTGACCCGCAGTTGCTCATCAAAATTGACCCACCTGGTTGCAAAAGAGATTTATGCTCACCGATTTGACCCACCTATTAGAAAAGCCGTGAAAGAATAAGAACCAGATCCAAAGTAAAACCAGGTTACACACACATATATAATTCTGTTTTGAGGTATCACTCCTTGTATGTTTATGGTTCCCACTGGGAGGTAACCATGAACTGCATGATTAGATGCGCCCACTGTGGGCGTCATTTTATTCTGAACCCTCGTGTAAAGGACCAGCGATATTGTGGCGGTAAGGAGTGCCAGCGTGCCAGGAAGACCCTCTGGCAGAGGGAAAAGATGAGGACAGACCCGGAGTATCAGGCCAACCAACGGGAAAGTCATCGGAGCTGGCGGGAGAGGAATCCCGGGTACTGGAAAGAGTACAGGATTGGACATCCCGAGTATGCGATGCGCAACCGGATATTGCAAAGGCATCGGGATAAGAGACGCCGTTTGAAGGATCTTGCAAAGATGGACGCGTTGGAAGACCTGTTTTCACCTGTCAAAGCGGGCAGTTACTACCTTATTGCGCAGGGAGAAAATCTTGCAAAGATGGACGCGTTAACGCAAAAAGTTTATTTGATTCCAACCGGTTAGCCACTCTTGCAAAAAAGGACTCGATAGACATTCCTCCATATCTTCTATTAGGTTCGAAAACCATGGAGGAAAGAGATGATTGAAAGAAGACCTATCAACCCTGAACGGGTGCGCAAGATCACAGGCAGCTTTTCTTTCATAGAGCATCGTTTCTTGAGGGATGGCTTTTTTCAGGGCCTTAGCCAACATGATCTCTTGCTCTATTTCTTTCTGATACTGGTGGGGGACCGCAAGGGACTCTCCTATTACAGCTACGATAAGATCTGTATGCTCCTGAGGATTACAGTAGATGAGTATATCCTGGCCCGAGATGCATTGATCCAAAAGGACCTCATCGCCTTTGATGGGCAGCTATTCCAGGTATTATCTCTTCCGGATAAGGCGGCAGATGAGCCTCCAGGGCCTTTAAAGACAGGTGAGGAGATGTGTCAAAGGGACCCTGCCGTCATTCATCAAATCATAGTCGATGGCTTAAGGAAATGAGACCCTTGCAAAAATGGACGCGTTAATTGCCATGGAATACATCGCAGAAACAAAGGAGATAGAGATTGGCCAACTTATCATGAGGTATGGACATATCAGGGTCCACAGGCCTGAGATCGCCTCATCTCTTATGAACTCAGTAGAGCGTTGCGGCCAAATCATACCGGTGATTACTGTAAAGGAAAGCGATCTTTCATTTGTCCTTATTGACGGATACCTGAGGGTGGCCGCTCTCAAACGGTGCGGGAAAGATACGGTGGCGGCAGAGATCTGGCAGTGCAACGAACAAAATGCCTTGATTCGGGTCCTTATGAAGAACCAGGAACGGAGATGGGAACCATTGGAAGAGGCGCTCCTGATTAAGGAGCTATTGGGACAGCATAATATCTCTCAAGCTAAGATAGCTCAGCTCATGGGGCGAAACCAGAGTTGGATATCCCGTCGCATTGCCCTTGTTCATGCATTGCCCGATGAGATCCTGGGATTAGTTCAAAAGGGACGTATATCCACATGGGCGGCAACGAGGGTCCTGGCGCCTATGGCGCGCGCCATACCGGATCATGCAAAGGCCCTGGCAGAAAACCTTATAAAAGAGCCCATCTCCACCCGCGATCTCATGGAACTATACCATCACTATCAGAGATCAAACCGCAAACGCAGAGAGAGAATAGTAAAAAATCCTCATTTTTTCCTGAAAGCGCTCCATGCGGCGGAACAAGAAAATCAAGCCACAATCCTCAAACAAGGGCCAGAGGGCAAATGGCTTAAGGATTTGAGATTGGCAAGGCATATCTTTTCGAGGCTTACACAAAACGTTCCTATCCTTTTTTATGAAGGACAGGAGAGGCTTGAGCGCCGCGCATTGCTCACGGCCTTTGAGGATACCAGGAAGGCCTTTTTGGCCCTGGAACAGGAAATCAGGAGTTATGACAGCCATGAAAACTGCCGAGACAAAAGAGACTATCCTGACACTGCATATGAAGGGGGTTACAATCAGAGAGATCAGCCGTATCCTCAACATCTCCAGGAACACTGTGAAACGGGTCCTGAGGGGAAAGGGGAACAGCCCGTCTCAAACCTCCTCCCCTTACGAGGAGATCAAACCCATCATCCTGGAGTTGTTCAAACCCTGCCGGGGTAACGTGGTTCGTATCCGGGAAATCCTCCAGGAAAAATATGGTTGCGTTATCCCCTACAGCAGCCTCACCCGGATAGTACGCGACCTGGAACTGAGGGAAAATAAGTCAAAACACAGGGCAGGAGATTACAGCTTCGCTCCTGGAGAGGAGTGCCAGCATGACACATCGCCCCATAATCTCATCCTTGGAGAGAAAAAAGTAAAGGCACAGTGTGCAGGCCTTGTCCTTGCTTACTCCCGCAAGCTCTTTATCCAGTACTATCCTTCATTCACCCGCTTTGAAGCAAAGGTCTTTCTTACCGGGGCATTCCGCTTCATGGATGGAACCTGCCCCCGCTGTATCATTGACAATACCAGTGTTATTGTGGCTAACGGCAGCGGCCCGGATGCCGACATCTCCCCTGAGATGGAACGTTTCGGACATATCTTTGGCATGAAGTTCGTCCCACACCGAATCGGCGATCCTGACAGAAAGGCCAAAATAGAGAGAAACTTTTTTTATGTAGAAAAAAACTTCCTCCCCGGCCGAATCTTTTCTGACTGGCATGATCTTAATGAACAAGCAACAAAATGGTGCATTGAAAAGGCGAACCAAAAGCCTAAACGCTCGCTGGGCATGAGCCCGGACGCGGCATATCTTATGGAAAAGCCTTATCTCAATCCCCTTCCTCCATACATCCCTCCCGTTTACAAAAGCTTTTACAGAGTCGTGGATGTGGCAGGTTACGTGGCCGTGGACACAAACCGTTATTCCGTCCCGGAGCGATTCCTGGGAAAACAGGTCGAGGTCCATAAGTCATGGGATCACGTCACGGTCTTCTTTAAAAACCAAAAAATCGCCCGGCATCAAAGGATTCTGGACAAACTCAACACCAGGGTCACGGCAAAGGGACATCATCGCCCTTTTAGCAGATATAGGGCACACAATGGTCCATCGAAGGAAGAAAAAACCCTGACAGGACAGTTTGACATCCTGGATCAGTATGTGCGGGAGCTCAAAAAGCATTCGAGCGGCAGGGGAGTTAGACGAATGCGGAGACTCCTGGATATTAAGAGAACATATCCTGCCGATGCATTTAAGACTGCCATTGAGCAGGCCTTTCATTATGGACTCTATGACCTGAATCGCCTTGAACAAATGATCCTTAAAAGGATTGCAGGCGACTTCTTTAACATGGAACAGGATGAATCATAGTGCGTGAAAAAATCTATCAGTTGCTCATGGATCTACGTCTCAGGGGTATGGCAAACGTCCTGGATCAGGAACTCTCAAGGGCGGAAAAAACCGGAACCCCCGTCTCAGAGGTCATTTATCGTATCCTCATGGAAGAGCATGCCTACCGGCAGGAACGCAGCCTCAATTACCGTCTGAAACAGGCTAAAATCCCATGGGACTGGACTCTCAAGACCTTCCCTTTTGATAAACAGCCAGGGGTTAACAGGGCTCAACTCCTGGAACTGTCTCACCTTTCATTCATCGACAGGGTGGAAAACATCGTCTTTATCGGCAACCCCGGAACAGGTAAATCCGGTTTGGCCATAGGACTCTTACGCCAGGCATTAATCTCCGGATACCGGGGGCGCTTCTACAACGCACAGGATCTCCTTGATGAACTCTATGCCTCCCTCGCTGATCGCACTACTCCGAAACTCATCAATCGCCTCTGTCGTTACGATTTATTAGTCATCGACGAGCTCGGTTACTTAACCCTCAAACCGGAACAGGTCAATGCCTTCTTCAAGTTGATGGGTGAACGATATGGAAATAAATCAACCATCATTACTACCAATCTCGACTACCCGGAATGGTATGATCTCTTCAAACGTAAATCCCTTGTAGAGGCCCTGCTTGATCGTCTTAAGCACCACTGTATTACCATCAGTATCAATGGCCCTTCACTCAGGACGCCCGATGGTCAACAAAAACCATTTAAAGATCCCTGATCCCTATCCGGAAATATCATCCCTCACATTCCCCTATCTCCCGATTATACCACCTCTCATATTACTCACCCTGTTATCCTTCTGTCACTTCAAAACCAACTGTGCATCCAATGGGTCAATTTCTATGAGCACAAAAGGGTCAATTTTGGTGAGCGTTGAAGACCGAAAGATTGACCATAGTACGCTTTAACAATATCAACAGTGCTCCAATTATGGCGATCCGTCATAATAATTCTAAATCCCAGTTTGTCCTCTATTTCATTGAGTCTTTTTTGATTGATTGAGAACTGCAATTGGAACTTACCCTCTGATATTTCACTGAGTGACCAGTCAATAAGGTTATTCAGGAATTGCCCCTTGAGTAAATTGCTTATCTTTTCTTCGAGTTCCTCTTTATTCCTCTTTTTTGCCCTTGGATTGGAGAGCGATTCCTGCAATTCTCTGAGCTTTTTTTGTTTTTTTTCCAGGGACTGATAAATTCCCCTTATTTGTCCGGCCTTCAATTTCTCAGAGATGAAAACAACCACGGTTCTTTCTTCTTGCCAAATTTCCCGTTTATCCCTGTACACCTGGATAACGTTACCACCGACATCAAGTTCCTCAAAATTATCAATCGCGTCATCGATTAGTTTTTTGTGATTATAGGGAGTAAGTGCACCAACATAATGCAACTGCAACTCTCTCACAATGGTCATGTTCTTCTTGGAATTGTTCCCACGATCAAAAATGAGTGTGTGTTTTTCAACATCCAGACCTAACTCTTTCAGTCTATTTTTAATCTCTTTGATAACTGCCCTAAAAACCTTTGTGTCATTCATATTGCCCTGATAGGTAAGGTGAAACAAGGGTATCATGTCTTCACGTGTAACTACCATGGCCAATCCAACCTGTCTCAGATCATATCGCTTTTGCTTATTTTTTCCTCGCTGCGCAATGGTGCACCGCAAGTTCGTTGTGTCAATGTAGGTAAAGAAATTGGTTGTATCAAAGAAAAGGGTATTACTTTCCAAGCCGTATATCTTGATAATCCTTTCTAATAATTCTTTCTCAATCTTAGGGATTGCCTCTATGGGGACTGCATCCATCAAATCCCAAAAATGTTGACTGTCTATTTTGCTTAAGCTGCATCTAAGCAAGTATGTCAAGGTGGTTGTTTTTGCCCAATTAGACCAGCCCCTTTTGCTGGTAGGCATGCACACCCTGCCAATGGCGGCCAGCAGCAGAGTCATTCCAACTGTAAGGTTATTCCTGATTGGTTTCTCGGCCATATATGACCTTGGTGACTTGACATATTGATTGATTAAAGAAGAGATATCCAATTTATGAGCGACATCCAGCAATGCCGCAATTGCGCCATGGGAGTATGATTTGAGGCGCAGCCCTTTGGTAAGTCCTTGCAGCCGTTTCAATAAAGCATCAGGTTTGCCAAGATATTCTAAAACAATGGGCCTTGGCTTGCCATTAACTCGTCTTGATTCGACTATGTACCAATATTTATGGCCTCTGGATTTCTTTGATTGAATAGTAGCCATTAATCCGCTTTCCTTGTTCAGTGTATACAGATTAGCAATAGCTGTCAACTATCATATTATTATTGCCATTGTCAAGCATAAAAAGTATTTTAATCAGTGTATATGCTAAATTTACAGATAAAAAAAGCCGCAACCCCTGAAAAAACAACAAGTTACGGCTTCAACCCTCTTGAAAAAAATTGATTTTATAGTAAACTCACGCTAGGAATCTTTATTTGGGCAATAGATATTTTTCCTGGTCCTGGATGGGTTGCGTCCCTTGTTATTCTATTTGGCTTGATTGCCTATGGGTGGCTTTCCGTGAAAATTGAAGATTGGCAGGATAGAAGGAAGGGCAAATAAGGGAGCAATTCTCATTTTAACCCTTAACAGAAAATAGCATCGTGTTCTACAGGACAGCGTTACAAGTCATGCTACCTGTTAACATGGCCGTTAATAATTTCTGCTGGAAGTCATAACAAAATCTGGTGCCCCTAAACTTCACAATACGATAAGAAAGTTTCACCTTCACGCATGTCGAATAAAATTCAAACATCCCTTCCATGCTTGTAAGATCAAATCTTGGCAACACGCCCAAATGACGTAGTTTTCCGCAACGAAATAAATCCTATCCTTTTTCCGGTTCAAAAGTACGCTTTGCCTGAAGAAAGCTCGGGAGGTGCCTGAGAAAGTACAATATGCTTCTCCTGTGC
>JAGGSN010000113.1 GCA_021159005.1 Candidatus Zixiibacteriota bacterium
TTTTCTCAGAAACTTCACCGGTATTTTTGGAAGTTTCAACTATTGTGGCAGTCATTTCCTCAATAGCGGTAGATACCTGGGCAGTTTGATTGGTTTGCTCTTTAACACCAACTGTTAACTCCTCAGCGGAGGATGAGATTTCATTGGCAGCAGAGGCAAGCTGATCGGTGTTGTTGGCTACTGTAGCGATTATATCATGGAGTTTATCCATGAAAGTATTGAACCACATGGCTAAATCGCCAACCTCGTCTTTAGAATTTATATCAAGTCTTTTTGTCAGATCTCCCTCACCTTGGGCGACATCTTTAATCATATCAACCACTTGAGTAATCGGTCTTGTCATCCTTGTTGCATAAACGAAAATAATCAAGACTGCCAGAATAAAGATTATACTACCAGCCACAATACTATACTTAATTATTTCCGAACGAGGTTTCGCTAAAAACTCGTCTTCAAATGCACCTGCCACAATTATCCAGTTCCACTCTTCAAGATATCTAAATGCAGCCAGCTTATATGTATTAGTCTTAGGTGAAAGATACCTCATCGTCCCATTTTTTCTTTTCAAGATTTCCTTTATGTGTGGTTTGTTTCCCCAATTCTCGCCCTCGGCTTTCTTATGGATTAACAAATTCCCTTCGGGATCAACCACGAAAATAAACCCTGTTTTCCCTACTGTTATCTTCTCGTTGCATATTTTTTTTATCACAGCCCAATCCATATCCGGATTCGCTTCCGTAAAAATATAGAACTCATCTACTATAGATTGAAGATCTTTAATCGCAATTTCTCTTAATGGAGTTACCATGCCTCGAATAGATGAAATAGCTGTACTCACTACTGCGATTAGTATTATAGAGAGAAACACTAAAAGCAGTTTATTTCTCATATTCATTTTTATTTTGAACATTTTTTATCTCCTTACCCGGTGTTTCTTCCAAAAAGTCCGATCCTGAGGCGGTAGAAGCCAGTTCCTTTATAGTCGGACTTTCAATTGTTGCTGTTCATCATGAATCATGGTGTTTGTTTTAATACAAGGAGCCCCAGCTTCTTTCCAAGCTATAATGCCGCCTTTGATATAATGGACATCTTTGTATCCCATTTGCTGCAGTTGATGTGCAACAAGAGCTGATCTGCTCCCTTTCTTACAGATAACAAGTATCGGTTTATTGGCATCATGAATCTTTTTCATAATATTGAACACAACCTTGCCGTGTTCCATTACCAAAGCCCCATTCATTGCGCCCTGAGACTTTCTTTCTTGTTCACTCCTGATATCAAGGAGGACAGCATCTTTTGTTTCCATTATTCGTTTTGCATCAGAAGGGCTTACTGCTTTTACTGCCTTATTAGCTTCAGCTACAAAATCGTCTGCTGTTTTACCGATTGGCATTTCACCTGCAGGCACTACTGGTTTTTCGGCTATTGCAGAGTTGCCTGATTTTTCAATTGGCAATCCACTTTTTTTCCATCCCAGTATTCCACCCTCAAGCCACCTAACATCTTCATACCCCATCTGCTTCAAATGATAAGCAATTAATGCTGATCTTTTACCCTTTTTACAATAGGCGATGATAGGAACATCTTTATTAGGAACTATCTCAGTAATTTTAAATATTACCATACCATGGGGCAAGACCGTTCTGCCCGCTATCCATCCACTCTCTTTGAACTCGGTAAAGCTGCGAATATCTAGCAGAACGACATTATCAGTGCCATCCAGAAGCATTTTTGTCTTTTCCGGTGAAATGCCTTGAACATTTACCTTTGCCTCATTAACGAAATCTTCTCCTGTTTTACCTTTTGGTATTTCAAGGGCAAACACAGAGGCTGCGAGTGCCAGAACGAGACTCACACTCAAAACCAGATATAGATTTCTTTTCGTTAAGAATTTGGTTGGTTTGTCCACAATTAACTCTCCTTACATATGTAATACATTATTATTAACACCGTTAATTGTCCAACTTAACAATCTGCACCGCCAGGCGTTATAACCTGACGGTGCAAAAATATGTTAAAATGCCAATTGGAATTCGGTTTTTAAAACATCGTCAAGATCGTCTGATTCGCTGTCATTAATCTGGTAATTTAATCTTATCATCGCGCCGGTAAATTTAGCAAAATGAACATTTAGGCCGGCAGTATATCTTGTCTTGGCGTTGTTGTCCGTATCGGTATTAGTATCATACCATCCATAACGAAAGCCCGGAACGATAGATGATATAAATCCATTCATCTTTAAGTTGTATTGAGCATCAGCAAAATAACCTGAGGCGATTTGCATAGAATTATCATAGCTGGAATATTCGCCTTCAATGGAAAAGTTGTTTTGATTAAAACCTACACCCAAATTATATCTGGTAAGATTGCTGGCTGAGGAACCGACATCATCGGATTTACCGGTGTAATAATTCGCTGAGAAATTTGCACTATTAATAGGTTTCCAGACTCCCCTAAGAGACATATTTTTATTGGTATTTGTTTCTTGTTCATTCATACCATTGCCATTGTAAAAGCCTACTGACATGCTAAATTTATCATAGTTAGACTCAGCCATCATTCCTAAGTCGCGAGTTGGCGGGGCTGTTTTAATTATTGGATTGTCGATAAATCTTAGTTTGCTGCCCGAGCGCAAATTAGCGGTGCTGAAATTTGTTTTAAACTGGCCAATTTTTACTTTAAGCCAAGGATTCGGCGATAACTCGATATAACCATCCAACAACATATCCCCGCTGAATTTATCGGTGTTAACTGTTCTGGCAAAATCAAACAAAGCTTTAAATTTGGTAAAATCATTTAAGCTTCCTTTGACGCCGATACGGCAATTATATAATTTGAAAACGTTTTCATTATCGCCGCTAACCGCTTGATTATACTCCCAGTGAGTTTTCATCAAGCCGAAAACCTTGATGTTTCTCTTAGCGATTTCGTCTGTCCATGCTGTTTCGCTAACAAGCAACATTGTAAAAACCGCAATTACTGAGATTTTTAGAATCGAAAATTTCATGCTGAACCTCTCTTTGTTTGAATGTTGTTTCTTGCCTCATGAAAACTTATAAGGATGAATAGAATCCTAATAAGTATCAATTGTGAAAAATATTTTCTTAGTTTATTTTGGTATTCGGAAATAAAGCATACATATTTATTAACAATATTAAAATTGTTATGAAACTATTAATGTGGAAATTTAAAGTGAAACAATATATATTAATAGATATTAATATATATATATATAATTAGATATTATAGCACTACTGTCCGGCCTTTTGTCCGCCTTGGGCGGATGCTATAATGATGTCATTCCCACACTGCCCGCGTCATTCCCAACACCGTCCGCGTCATTCCCAACTTGATTGGGAATCCAGAGATTGGTCATGCCGATACCTCCTGCCTGCCGGCGCCCGCCTGTCTGCGGACACGGGGCACGGTATTTTTGTTATCCACTATTGGTTTAACATACAACTTTCTGGATTCCCGTTTTCGGGAATGACGTAAATGGATAATCATCGAATCAAAGTCGGCTTCTGAAATCTAATCCGGAAATATCTATTGAAGCAAAAAACAGAACACAGGTATTTATAAAGATATTCTAACGGCTTATTGTTTTATATGTTATGGCTTAATCAAGTTTCATTTAT